>NZ_WIWK01000052.1:0-40250 GCF_009600165.1 Pseudomonas sp. FSL R10-0399 | reverse complement strand
CGCAGCAGGTCGAGGAAGACGTCAGCGCCGCCGCTGGGTTGCTCGGTCAGCGGGTCGGTTTGCCGGGCGGCGCTCGGTCTGCTCGGGGTGTAGTCATAGGTGCGGGCGTTGCGCTCAATACGCAGCGGCGTCTGGTAACCGATGGCCACCAGCAACGGCGCTTTTCCGTCCGCCAACGTATTGAGCAACTGAGGATCCAGCGCGCCCATTGCGGCATTACCATCGAGCATCCAGACCACCGGATAGCCGTCTTTGGGCGGTGCGCTGGCGGGGCGGCCAATCCACAGTTGGTAGTGGCGCTGGCCGTCAGCAGAGTCCAGCAGTAGCGAGCTGAAACTGTATTTGAGGTCTTTGCGCTGCAGCAGGCTGGTGTCCATGGGCTGGTCAGGCGCAGGTCGGGCCTGAGCTGCTTGCACGGGCAGGGCCAGTGCAAGCAGCAGCGCCAGAGGGACGATCATCGTTCTCATCAGGCGATCTCGTTATGGCTCAGAACGACGCGGTCAGGCTGGTGAACAGCGTACGGCCCGGTTCGTTGTAAGTCGCGGCACCGGCGCCTTCGATATTGGCCACACCTTGGGCGTTGCCTTCGCGGTACAAGCGCTTGTCAAACAGGTTCTCGACGCCTGCGGTGATGCTCAGGTGACGGGTGATGGCGTAGGTGCCGCTGATCCCGGCGATGGCGTAAGGTGCCAGCTGGTTGTTGGACGTCCCCGTGACGCGTTCGCCGTGGTAATCGAATTTTTTCGGCGTCTGTTTACCGTACCAGGCCACGCTGGCTTGCAGCGACAGGTCTTGGGTGGCCTGCCAGTCCAGCATCGAGTTCAGGGTGTAGCGCGGGGTCACCGACAGGTAATCACCTGTTTGCTTGTTTTTCGATTGCAGCATGTAGGTGAAGTTGTTGGTCCAGGTCACTTGCGCTGACAGCGGTAGCGTCAGGGTGCCTTCAAGGCCTTCAACCAGAGCCTTGGGCACGTTTTCCCACTGATAGATCCCTGCATTGGCATAGTCGCCGGTACCGCCCACGGCCTGGCCGATGGGTGACAGGCCGGATTCGATCTTGTTTTTGTAGTCGTTGCGGAAGTAGGTCAAACCTGCGACAACGCCTTCGTTGTTGTACTCAATGCCCAACTCTTTGTTGACGCTGGTTTCAGCCTTGAGGTCGGCGTTGCCTTGCAGGTAGCAACTGGTCGTTTGCCCGTAGCAACCCTGGCCGCGGCTATACAGCAGATAGTCCGGGTTCAACTGGTACAGGTTGGGTGCCTTGTAGGCTCGGGCGATACCGGCTTTAAGGGTTACGGTGTTGGTCAATTCGTGTGACAGGTTGAGCGATGGGCTCCAGTTGTTGCCCACGATGCTGTGGTGATCCAGGCGCAAGCCCGGGGTCAGCATGGTGCCGGGCAGCAGCTCGATATTGTCAGCCGCAAACAGCGAGAAAATCTGCGCCGAGGAGCTGGTGCTGCGGTTGGTGCTGGTCAAGCCCGGAACCGCGCCTCCTTCGGTGGTCAGTTGGGTGTTGGCGCTGGGGTCATCGAGTTTTTGCTGGGTCCACTCGGTGCCCAGGGTCAAGGTCTGATCCAGCCCTGCGTGCAATGGCAAGTTAAGCTCGCCATGGGCGGTCAGGTCCTTGAGCACGGCGGTGTAGAAGCCACTATTGCTGAAGATGCCTTCGGTGCCCCCGGCCAAGCCTTCGTTGATCCGCGTGTTACGGGTTTTTTCGTATTGCAGGTAAGCCATGCTGCTGCCGAAATCCCATTCACCGCGATGGGTCAGCGCATAAGTCTCGCGGTAAGTTCGGTTGGTTTCATGGCCCAGCAGGCTTTTTACGTAAGCGTTGCTGTTGGTGTTTTGCGTGTCGCCGGTATAGATGTTGCCCTGGCGGCTGAAGCCCGCTTCGAACTCCAGAGTCTGCTGCGGGGTCAGGTGCCAGCTCAGCAAGCCGTTCACGTCTTTGTTGCGCACGCCTTCACGGCCAGCGGGCAGGGTGCCGACCTGGTTGCCGGTGCGCAGCGATTCGTGGCCCTGGTTGATGTCCCAGTCATCCGGGTCGGTCTTGGCTATGTTGCCGTAAACCCGGTAACTCAGGTTATCGGTCAGCGGGCCGTTCAGGCCGAAACTCATGCGCTCGGTGGCGCCTTCATCCTTGTGGGTCGGGAAGTTGCTGTAGACCGTGGCCTCACCGTGGGTTTCAGCCCCCGGCTGTTTGGTGATGATATTGACCACACCGCCAGCAGCACCGTTGCCGTACAAGGCAGCGGCGGGACCACGCAATACCTCTATGCGTGCGACCTGATCGGCCGGCACCCAGTTGGTGTCGCCGCGGCTGTCCCGCTCACCGCGCCAGCCATAACGCACGGAGTTACGGCTGTTGACCGGCTTGCCATCCACCAGAATCAAGGTGTTTTCCGGGCCCATGCCACGGATGTCGATCTGGCGGTTGTTGCCGCGCTGGCCGCTGGTGGAGTTGCCCGTCAGGTTGACCCCCGGCATGGTGCGAATGATCTGGGACAGGTCATTGGCCGGAGGGCGCTTTTTGATGTCTTCTGCGGTAATGATCGACACACCGGGCATCTGCTTGGTTTCTTCCAGCGCAGTGGCGACGACGTTGGTGTTTTCGAGTTCCAGCGCCGCAGGCGTGGTGTCCTGAGTCGCAGCCTGAACGGAACTGGTCAGCAGCCAGCAACTGGACAACACAAAAGGGGCGAAAGGGCGCAGCGCATGTAACGACATCGGGTGATCTCCGAGACAACCAGATACAAGAAGATCACGAATGATAATGACTGCTAATTGAGAGTAAAGCGCATTAACTTTCTAAACACTTCTGGGCCGGCAGCAACAGGTGCATGCACAGACCGGTTTCGCCGTTAGTCGCCCATAAGCGCCCTTGTTGCAGCTCGATGGCGCGCTGGGCAATGGCAAGGCCCAGGCCAAACCCTTCCCCAATCGAACCTTTGAGTCGCTGATACGGCACAAACAGGTTAAGCAGGTCTTCTTCTGCCACGCCGGGTCCCTGATCTTGCAGGCATAAATGCCAGGCATCGCCTTCGCGCCAGCCGCTGAGGGTGACGCTGCCATCTGGCGGTGAATAGCGAATGGCGTTGCGCAACAGGTTTTCCAGGGCCTGGGCCAGGCTGTCGAGGTGCACTTGCACGTAACACTCGGTGCCCAACAGGCAAGGCAAACGCTCGGCTGACCAGCCACTTTCAAAGCAGGCGTCTTCACACAAGGCTTCCCACACCGACAGCACCAGGACTGGCTCGCTGGGCAGTTGCGTGCGCTCGGTGTCCATCCAGGCCAGGTTGAGGGTGTCTTCGAGCAGGCGCTGCATGTCGTCGATTTCGCGGTCCAGCCGCTGGCGCAACTGCTGCGCCGGTAACCGGCTGTCATGGGCGATGCGCAGACGTGCCAGCGGTGTGCGCAATTCGTGACTCAGGGTGCGTAATAACAAGCGCTGCTGATTCAGGCTTTGGCGCAAGCGGCTGGCCATGTGTTCGAAGGCTTGAGCCAGCTCGCCCAACTCATCGCGGCGCTTGATCAACGGCAGCGGTACTTCGCTGTCCAGGTCATCTGCGCGCAAGGCATCGGCGCGATCACGCAGGCGATTGAGCGGCACCACCAGATTGCGATACAGCAGCACGCCGAGCAGTGCGGCGAGCAAGGTCGGCATCACGCCGTGACTGAGCACATGGGTCCACGGCGTGAGGCCGCTGGGCAACAGGCGCTCGGGCAGCTGGATAACCAACTGTCCTTGCTCGGGATGCGTGGGGAACGGAATGCTGACATAGGGCAGTTCGTCTTGCAGGCGTCGGCTCATGGGCCAATGCAGTTGGCGCATAAAGGTCAGCTGGCGATAAATCTCGGGCGTCAGCGGGGTGTTGCTCAAGCTTTCGAGATGCGGCCCCAGCACCGTGACCCAGGTGTTCTCTTTGGCGGCAACTTGCCGGGTAAAGCGCTGCAGTGCGTCACGGTCCTGTTGCTGCCAAATGTCTTCGGCCTGCTGGGCATACTCGGCCAGGTAATCGCGCTCTTCAGGCGTCAGAAAGTAGGTCTGGCGTTCAGTCGACAGGCCCCAGATCCAGATGATCCAGGTCAGCAGCAAACAAAAACTGACTTGTATCAGCGCCAGCTTCCACAGCAAGGGGTGACGGCGCATCAGTGTTTTTCCGTGTCGACCAGAATATAGCCCTGGCCGCGTATCGACTGGATCTGAATATGCTGCGCGCCGATCGCCGCCAGCTTGCGCCGGACATTGCACACGTGCACGTCGAGGCCACGGTCCAGTCGTGTGTAGATACGGTGCAACACCTGTTGATACAGAAACGCCTTGCTCAAGGGTTCGCCGCCGTGTTCATGCAAAGTGAGCAGCAGCCTGAACTCCGAGCCGGTAAACCCGGCCAGTTGGCCGTTGTGCAGCACATCCTGGGCGCTCTCATCAAAGATTATTGAGCCGTGCTGACGCTCAACCGCAACTGGCTTGAACATGGCCATGCGCCGCAGCAGCGCATCGGTGCGCGCGTCCAGTTCGGCCAGGCTGAAGGGTTTGGGCAGGTAATCATCGGCACCACGGGTAAAGCCGGTGATGCGGTCCTGTTCATTGCCCAGGGCCGACATCAGCATCACCGGCACATTTTGCTGGCTGCGCAGGGCTTCGAGCAGTGACAAGCCGTCGATGCCTGGCAACATGATGTCCAGCAGTACCAGATCAAAAGGGCGTTGTTGCAGTGCGTTGAGGCCCTGAATGCCATCCGGGCAACTGGTGACGGTAAAGCCGCGCTGCAACAGATGACGTTCGAGGTCGTGGCGAAGCCGGAAATCGTCTTCGACCAACAGCAAGTGGGTGGGGCTAGGCATAGGAGAAAGGTATCAATGAGAATATTTCACATTCGCGAATATCCCACTAATACCGATGCTGTGCAATTGCTATGACGGACAGGATGACAGTTGTCATCTGTCTAGCCCGGTGGATGCACAGCGGATCTGATCAACTACAGGTCGGATTCGCACAAAAAGGGCGGTCTTGCTTCTGTTCGAATGATCCTCAACGGCCGGCCCCGCAGGCGGCTTTCAAGTGCGATCACCGACAAGGGTACCTGACATGCAAATGCCTAAAACCATCCAGATCAAGAACGGCGAAAAAGTCACCCCAACGTTCTCGGCCCAGGAGTACGCCCATCGCCAGGCCAAGCTGCGTGCCTACATGGCGCAGAACAATATCGATGCAGCGGTGTTTACCTCGTACCACAACCTCAACTATTACAGTGACTTCCTGTACTGCTCGTTTGGCCGTAACTACGCACTGGTGGTCACGCAGGACCGCGTAGTAACCATCAGCGCCAACATCGATGGCGGCCAGCCCTGGCGCCGGACCGTGGGCACCGACAACATCGTTTACACCGACTGGCAGCGCGACAACTACTTTGTCGCCATCCAGCAAGCGTTGCCCAAGGCCGGGCGCATCGGGATCGAATTCGATCACATGAATTTACTCAATCGCGACAAGCTCGCCAGCCGTTACCCGCAAGCGGAGTTTGTCGACATCGCCGCCCCTTGCATGCGCTTGCGCATGATCAAGTCGGCTGAAGAACACGCGATTATTCGCCATGGCGCGCGTATCGCCGATATCGGCGGCGCGGCGGTTGTCGAGGCCTTGGCCGATCAGGTGCCGGAATACGAAGTGGCGCTGCATGCCACCCAGGCCATGGTCCGGGAAATTGCCCGCACCTTCCCGGACTCTGAGTTGATGGACAGCTGGACCTGGTTTCAGTCCGGCATCAACACCGATGGCGCGCACAACCCGGTGACCACCCGCAAGGTCAACAAAGGCGACATTCTGAGCCTGAACTGCTTCCCGATGATTGCCGGTTACTACACCGCGCTGGAGCGTACGTTGTTCCTGGATCATTGCTCTGACGCACACCTGCGCCTGTGGGAAGTGAACGTCAAGGTGCACGAGGCCGGGTTAAAGCTGATCAAGCCGGGCATGCGCTGCTCGGACATTGCCCGGCAGTTGAATGAGATCTTTCTGGAACACGATTTGCTGCAATATCGCACCTTTGGTTACGGCCATTCGTTTGGCACCTTGAGCCACTACTACGGGCGTGAAGCCGGGCTGGAGCTGCGTGAAGACATCGATACGGTGCTGGAGCCAGGGATGGTGGTGTCGATTGAGCCGATGATCATGATTCCCGAAGGCCGCCCCGGTGCCGGCGGCTATCGCGAACACGACATTTTGATCGTGAACGAACAGGGCGGTGAAAACATCACCCATTTCCCGTATGGCCCGCAGCACAACATCATCAAGAAATAAAACATCTGTAGCCGCTGCCGCAGGCTGCGCAACCCATCGCAGCCTGCGGCAGCGACTACAAAGCCCTGCTCAACGCATGCGCGCCTTAGACGCGCAGCGTTTCTGACCCATTACCCCTGCCAACAAGAACACAATGAGGGTATTTGTCATGTCCACCGTCTCGTCCACGCTTTCCCTGACCGCCGAACAAGAGCTCGAACTCAGCAGTGAACGCAAGGCCTTGCGCCGCGCGGCTACCGCCAGTTTTCTGGGCAATTTTGTCGAGTGGTTTGATTACGCTGCGTATGGCTATCTGGCGACCATCATCGCCTTGACGTTCTTCCCGCAGACCGATGCGGCAACCGGTCTGCTGGCAACCTTCGCGGTGTTTGCGCTGTCGTTTATCGTGCGTCCCATCGGCGGGCTGGTATGGGGCCATTTTGGCGACAAATACGGGCGTCGCAGCGCCTTGGCCTGGTCGATTTTGATCATGACTGTCTCGACCTTTTGCATTGGCTTGTTGCCGGGTTACAACCACATCGGCCTGTGGGCTCCGGCGCTGCTGTTGTTGATCCGGCTGGTGCAGGGCTTTTCGGCCTCCGGTGAGTACGCGGGGGCTTCGGCGTTTTTGGCCGAGTACGCGCCCCAGGGCAAGCGCGGCTTTTACACCAGCATTGTCCCGGCGAGCACCGCCGCCGGGCTGTTGTTCGGTGCGGTATTTGTCGCGGGGCTGCATGCGCTCATGACCGTTGAAAACCTCCATGACTGGGGCTGGCGCTTGCCGTTCTTGCTGGCCGCGCCGTTTGGTCTGGTCGGGCGTTATATCCGCGTCAGCTTGCAGGATTCACCCAAGTTCCTGGAGATGGAAAAACGCCTGGAAGCCAAGGAGTGCGCGACCCACGCGCCGATTCGCGAATTGCTCACGGTGCATCGTCGTGCAGTGGTCATCGGGATCGGCGTGACCTGCTTGAATGCCGTGGCGTTTTACCTGCTGCTCAGTTACATGCCGACGTACCTGTCGACAGAAATGGGCATGAGTGAAAGCGATTCATTTATCGCTTCTACCGTGTCTTTGGCGACCTACATCGGCTTGATCTTTTTGATGGGCAAACTGTCCGATCGCTTTGGTCGCAAGACCATGCTGGTGGCGGCGTCGGTGCTGTTTTTGCTGCTGACGTTTCCGCTGTTCGGGATGCTCGGTAACCCGTCGCTGATGGTGATTTTGATGATTCAGATTGCTTTCGGGGCGATTCTGGCGATGAACGACGGCACCTTGCCGTGTTTCCTGGCCGAGATTTTCCCGACGCGGGTGCGCTTCAGCGGTTTTGCCTTCAGCTTTAACATCGCCAATGCCGTGTTTGGCGGCACCGCGCCGTTTATTGCGACCTGGCTGATCCAGCTGACGGGTAACAAAATAGCCCCGGCCTGGTACTTGTTGGCCGCGGCTGCCGTGGCCTTGATCGCGATGCTCGCCAGCCGCGAGACCGCGTACAAGGCATTGCAGGATTAACAAAAAACGCGCGGGTTTCTGTTGGGGCGAGCTTGCCTCGCGATCTTTTAAACAGTCAAAAGATCGCGAGACAAGCTCGCTTCTACGTCTGCGGGATCAGTGCAACGCCACTTGCTTGCGCTCGCCAACCGGCGAGACGCCGAACAGGCGGCTGTAGCATTTGGAGAAATGCGCCGCCGAGACAAAGCCGCAGGCGAGGGCGATGTCACGCACTTGCGACTCGCTGCGCAGCAACAAGGTTCGGGCGCGGGCCAGACGCAGTTCCAGGTAGTACTGGCTTGGCGTGCGTTGCAGGTGTTTGTTGAACAGGCGCTCCAGCTGGCGCACCGACACGTCATTGAACCGGGCCAGGTCTTCAAGGCTGACCGGTTCTTCCAGGTTGGCTTCCATAATTGCCACCACCTGGCTGAGCTTGGGCTGCGAAGTCCCCAGCTTTTGCCGCAAAGGCACGCGTTGTTGCTCTTGCGCGCCACGGGCCCGATCGCACAACAGCAGCTCGGCGGCGTGGGCGGCTATCTCCCGGCCACCCGGTTCACGGGCGATCAATTGCAAGGTCATGTCCATGGACGCAACGCCGCCGGAACAGGTGAAGCGATCGCGGTCCATTTCGAACAACTGGTTGGAAATGATGATCCCGGGGAAGTGGTCTTTGAGGGTTTCAATGTCTTCCCAGTGGATGGTGCAGCGATAGCCCTTGAGCAAGCCTGCACGGGCCAACCAGTAACTGCCGGTACAAATGCCCCCCAAGGTGACTTTTTCGTGGGCCAGCTTGCGCAGCCAGTTCAGCAGGGGCCGACTGCTGAGGTGAGACACGATCGGGTTTGAGCCCACCACCAGCAATATGTCCAGTTTTGGTGCGTCACCAATGGCGTAGTCGGGCAGGATGCGCATGCCGTTGCTGGCGGTCACCGGGTCCAGGTTGGGGGCAATGATCACCGAGCGGAACAACTCACGCCGCGCCGCCATATTGGCCATGCGCAGGGTCTCAATCGCCGAGGCAAAACCGATAGTGGTGAAGTTCGGTATCACTAAAAAACCCACGGTTTTCGCCGTGGGCACATTAATCGACGAGCCTGTAACAGGTGCTGGCATTCCAAGGTTCCTTCTTACGCTCCAGGACGCGTCTAGCGTCGGGGTTTTCGCAGTTCGTTGCATTGCCCATTGCGCAACGTGTGATGCGCTGGAACCTTGCCAAGCATTTGTTATGCCAGCGGTTAAGCGTGGCTTGCGGCGTGTGGTGTGATCCGGGTCAAGCGATGTCATTTTGTTATCAGGTACAACCACCCATGAGGAGTTCATAAAAATAATGGTCCGCACCGAGGGGTCCACCCCAGGTCGGCGCCTTAAAGGAATAACGCCATGGTTTTAACCTTCCCGCGTCTGGCCATAGCCGGTCTGACGCTGATGAGTACCTTTGCAGCCTGCGCCAATGAGCCGAACCCGGCAGTTGGCTCCGCCCCCGAACCCACGCAGACCGAGCGCGGCCAGTACGTTGCCCAGCTGGGTGACTGCATCGCTTGCCACACCGCTAAAGGCGCGGCGCCGATGTCTGGTGGTCTGGCGCTGAAAACCCCGATGGGGACTATTTACTCGACCAACATCACCCCTGACCGCGACACAGGTATCGGCAACTACAGCTTTGAGCAGTTTGATGAGGTGATGCGCAAAGGTGTGACCCCGAGCGGGCAACACCTGTACCCGGCCATGCCGTACCCGTCTTACGCGAAGATGAGCGAAGGCGATATGCAGGACTTGTATGCCTACCTGATGCAGGGCGTAACCCCGGTCAAAAACGCCAACCTGGAATCTGAAATGAGCTTCCCGTTCAATCAGCGCTGGGGCCTGGCGTTGTGGAACATGATGTTCCTCGACACCCAGCCGTTTGTGCCCGATCCGGCCAGGACTGACGTGATCAACCGTGGCGCCTATCTGGTGCAAGGGTTTGGGCACTGCGGCTCATGCCATACGCCGCGCGGGGTGGCTTTCCAGGAAAAAGCCATGAGCGATGCCGGCAGCAGTGGCAAGCACTACCTGGCTGGCGAGACGGTCGAGGAGTGGCAAGCGTTGAGCCTGCGTAACCTGTGGACGGTGCAAGACACTGTGCAACTGCTCAAGACCGGGCAAAACCGCTTCGCCACGGTCTCGGGCAACATGGTCGATGTGATTCATCACAGCACCCAGCATTTTACCGATGCCGACCTGACGGCCATTGCCAGCTATTTGAAATCATTGCCAGCAGGCAAGGACGAGTTGCCGATGCCCGCAGTGGCCAACGCCCCGGCGCCTGCCCCTGAGACCTTGTTCAGCACTCGTGGCGGGCTGGGTTATACGCAGTTTTGCGCCGACTGCCACCGCCCGGACGGCGGCGGGGTCAAAGGTATCTTCCCGCCCTTGAATGGCAACCCGAGCATCCTTTCGCCTAACCCGACCTCGTTGTTGCATATCACCCTGACCGGCTGGCAAACCGCGCAAACGGCGGCTCATCCACGGGTCTACACCATGCCCGGCTTCGCGAGGCTGAGCGATGCCGAAATCGCTGAAATCCTGAGCTTTGTGCGCAGCAGTTGGGGCAATGACGCCGCGGCCATCAAGCCTGCGCAAGTAGCCAGGATGCGCAAGCAACTCGATCCGCAGACCACGGATTCCAGCGCCTTTGAAACCCCGCGCCTAGCCAATCTGTTAAGCGCATCCAACGCCGATCAAGTGATACGCGGCATGCGTCTGCACCTGCAAACCAAGGCTTTGCTCCCGGACAACGTCGGCAATGCGCTCAATTGCACCAGTTGCCACTTGAATGCGGGCACCGTGGCGGATGGCTCGCCGTTTGTGGGCGTGTCCGCGTTCTTTCCGGGATATGCGCCGCGTGCGGGCAAGGAAATCACTCTGGAGGAGCGGATCAACGGCTGTTTCCGCCGCTCGATGGACGGCAAGCCGCTGCCGGTTGCGTCCCCTGACATGCAGGCCATGGTGGCGTATTTCGACTGGATGAAAATGAACACCGCCCCCGGCGATAAAGTGGCGGGCCGTGGCGTCGGCAAGATCGACCCGGGCATCAAGCCCAATGTCGACAACGGCAAAGTGGTGTATGTGCAGCAATGCGCCGTGTGCCACGGTGATGACGGCCAAGGCCTCAAACACGCGGATGACAGCTATGTGTACCCGCCGTTGTGGGGCGATGAGTCGTTCAATATCGGCGCGGGCATGGCGCGTACCTACACGGCGGCGGCCTTTGTTAAGCGCAACATGCCGATCGGTTTTCACGAGAAATTCCCGTTGGGGCAGGGCGGCTTGTCAGATCAGGACGCCGTGGACGTGGCCGAGTACTTCTCGCACAAACCCCGGCCGGACTTCGTCGACAAGGCCAAGGACTGGCCGAAGGGCGGTAAACCGGTGGATGCGCGCTACTGAGTAAACCCGTGTAGGAGCGAGCTTGTCTCGCGATCTTTTAAAAGATCAAAAGATCGCGAGGCAAGCTCGCTCCTACAGGGCATTCGCCAGTGCGTGATATCAAACGTGCGGGGTGGTGTGGGGTTTTTCCTGTGGGCTGGCGTATTGCGGCTTGAGCACGCCGTGGTTGTCCAGCAACCAGGCGTCCATCACTTTACGTACCACCGGGCCAGCAACACGGCCACCGGCTTCACCGTTTTCAATCATCACCGAGATCACTATTTGCGGGTCTTCTGCCGGGGCAAAGCCGACGAACAAGGCGTTGTCACGGTTGCGCTCGGCAGTTTTCAAACGGTCGTAGCGCTCACCTTGCTTGATCGCCACCACTTGCGCCGTACCACTTTTACCGGCGATCCGGTATTGCACGCCCTGTGCCGCCGCCCTAGCGATGCCGCGCGGGTCATGCATCACCAATTGCATCGCGTGGTTAACCTGTTCCCACTCCTTGGGGTCGTGCAGCACGATGTTCGGCATCGGGTTTTCATCGACCGGCGGGGTGCTGTCGATGGTCTTGGCCAAGTGCGGACGGTTCCACACGCCTTTGTTGGCAATCAATGCGGTGGCTTGCGCCAGTTGCAGCGGCGTGACCTGCATGTAGCCCTGGCCAATACCCAGAATCACCGTTTCACCGGGGAACCAGGCCTGACGGCGGGTGCTGCGCTTCCATTCGCGGGACGGCATCAAGCCCGACGACTCTTCAAACATGTCCATCGAGACTTTCTGGCCCAGGCCGAACATCGACATGTAGTCGTGCATGCGGTCAATGCCCAGCTTGGACGCCAGATCATAGAAGTAGGTGTCGTTGGAGCGCATGATCGCCGCATTCAAGTCGACCCAGCCATCGCCGCTGTGGTTCCAGTTGCGGTATTTGTGGTCAACGTTGGGCAACTGGAAATAGCCGGGGTCGAAGACCCGCGTCGAGGCTGAAATCACGCCGCTGTCCAGGCCGGCAATCGCCACTTCAGGCTTGATAGTCGAGCCCGGTGCATACAGGCCGCGCAAGGCCCGGTTGAACAGGGGTTTGTCGACCGAGTCACGCAGGGCCGAGTAATCCTTGGAACTGATGCCGGTCACAAACAGATTGGGGTCGAAGCTGGGCTTGCTGACCATCGCCAGCACTTCACCGGTTTTCGGGTCGATGGCGATGATGGAACCGCGACGGTCGCCCAAGGCTTCTTCGGCGGCTTCTTGCAGGTGGATATCCAGGCTCAGGACAATGTTTTTGCCCGCCACTGCATCGTGGTGGCGCAACACGCGCATCACTCGGCCCTGAGCATTGGTCTCGACTTCTTCAAAACCCACCTGGCCGTGCAGTTCGTGCTCGTAAAAGCGCTCGATGCCGGTTTTGCCAATCGACTGGGTACCGCGATACTCGGTGGGGTCCAGTTGCTTGGCTTCTTTCTCGTTGATGCGCCCGACATAGCCCACCGAATGGGCAAAGTGATCGCCCTGCGGGTAATGGCGTACGAACTGGGCTTCGACATCAATGCCCGGCAAACGGTACTGGTTGACCGCCAGCAGGGCGATTTGCTCTTCGGTCAGCTCGTAGAGCAGGGTCGAGGGGTCAAACGGATGCCGGGCCTGCTTCATGGCCTTGGTGAACACCGCGCGGTCTTCTTCCGGCAAGTGCAGGATGCTCATCACGTTGTCCAGCACCTTGGCGGTGTCGCCAGCGCGTTCACGGGTGATGGTCATGTTGAAGCTGGGCTGGTTATCCGCCAGCAGCACGCCGTTGCGGTCATAGATCAGGCCGCGTTCCGGCGGGATGGGCAGCACGTGAACCCGGTTGTTTTCAGACACGGTGGAGTTGTAGTCGAACTCGGTGACTTGCAGAAAATACAGGCGGCCGATCAGCGTGCAACTGATCGCCAAGACCAGCAGGGCGCACGCAATCAGTCTTTTATTGACCAGCCGTTTCTCGGTGTCGTGATCTTTAAGAGGGATCGGCTCGGGCATGTTCCGGGTGTCTCATGTCAGTAAACAAAAGTGCAGCAGCCCGCAGGACGATAACGGGCAACAAAAGTCGGCGCACACCTTACCAAGAAGCTCGGGTTGAAGTCGGTTTATTGGTCGGTTGTTCAGCCAAAGCCGACAGTCTGCTGTGGCTGCGGGCTGCTGTAAACTCGCTTCCTTTTAGGGGAACGATGGCGATGTTGCCTTTGATTGACTGGCGCCCGCGCGCGCTGTTGCAGAGCTTACACCTGGATTGGCTGCAACAGGCCGGTGTCGAGGTGGCGGTCTTGCGCCTGGATCAGATCGACCCACTGATCAGTGGCAACAAGTGGTTCAAACTCACCGAGCACCTGACAGCCGCGCACGCCGCAGGCGCACAGGGTTTGATCAGCCTGGGCGGGGCTCATTCGAACCATTTGTATGCGTTGGCGGCGGCGGGCAAGCGCTTTGATTTTGCGACGGTCGGTCTGTTGCGTGGCCACCCGCAACAGACCCCGACCACGCTGGACCTTGAACGTTATGGCATGCACCTGCATTGGCTGGGCTTTGCCGGTTATCGGGCGCGGCATGCACCGGGCTTTTGGGCGCCATGGCAGGCGCAATACCCGGGATTGCAGCCGGTTCCGGAAGGCGGCGGAGGGCTGCCGGGTGCGCGGGGCTGCATGACCTTGGTGCATCAAGTGCGTGAGCAACTGACGGTGCCGGGGTGGGACGATTACGACGCCTGGTGGCTGGCGGCCGGTACGGGCACCACTCTGGCCGGCCTGGTGTTGGGTGAGGCGGGGCAGCGCAAGGTGTACGGCGCGTTGGCGGTGCCGGACGATCATGGTGTCGCCCCGCAAATCGAAGCAATTTTGCAGGCGGCGGGGCATATCGGGCGCGATTTTGAACTGATCGATGCCAGTCGTGGCGGTTTTGCCAAGGTAGATGAAGATTTGCTGGCGTTTATCCAGGCCAGCGAAGCGGCCAGTGGTTTGCCGCTGGAGCCGTTGTATACCGGTAAAGCCTTGATGGCGCTCAAAGCGGCGGTTGAGCAGGGGCGCATCGGCCGGGGGCAACGTGTGGTGTTCGTGCACACCGGCGGCTTGCAAGGCCGCCGGGGGTTTGCCTTCGCTTCGTAAACACCACCCCCGTAGGAGCGAGCTTGCCTCGCGATCTTTTGATCTTTAAGACAGCTCACCCCTAAGGCGTGAAATTAGCGTCCAGGCAGCATGCGCAGCAGGGTGTTGTCCTTAATCAGGTAGTGATGGCCGAGCCCGGCGAGGGCGTGCAGGCCGATCAGCCAGTAGCCGATGGTTGCGCCCAGTTCGTGCCAGCCTTTGATTTGCTTGGCGAGGTCTACGTTTTTCGCGGTCAGGGGCGGGATGTCGAGGCCATAGAAGAACACCGGCTTGTCGTTATGGCTGAGGATCAAATAACCCAACACCGGCATGGCGATCATGAACAGGTACAGCGCCCAGTGCATCAACGTGGCCAGCGCGCTTTGCCAGGCCGGGGGCGTGGGGATGATTTTCGGCGCGACGCCCAAGGTTCGCGCCAACAGCCGCAGCCAGACCAGCGCAAAAACCGTCAGGCCGAGCATAAAGTGGGCGTCTTTCATCAGGTTGCGACCGTCGCTGTCTTTCGGGAAGATGCCGCGAAATTCAATCGAGGCGTAAATCAGTACAAACAGCAGCACCATCAGCCAGTGCAGGGCGATGGAGACACGACTGTAGCGCTCAGGGGTGCTTTTCCAGGACATGGGGTTTCCTCACGGTTCAGGTTTAGCCTCCGTTCTTGTTCGACGGAGTGCCTTCACTGTAATACGCCTGTAAGGGAAAAAGCTGAGGTGGGTCAGTTTTCAGGGTTGCCGGGCACGTTGGGCCATAGGTCAGACACCAAAAACAGCCGCTCGGCTTCTTCCCAGTCGCCGCTGCCGTTCTCAACCAGACGCACCATAAGCTGTGCCGGAGCCTGAGGATGCAACTCGGCCAGCCACACGCTGAGCTGTTGTTCGCTCCATAACCCCTCAGGCGTTGCGTGCGCCGGGGCCAGCCAGGCGTGGCGGGGCAGGGGTTGCCAGCAACCTTCAGCGCTCTGGTGGATAAAGGCGGGCCAATCACGCTGATGCAGCCAGCGCCCCCGTAAATGCTGCGGGTGTGCGCCTGCGGGTGAAAGCGCATGCCCCGGCCACGGGTACAGCAGGTAACCGCCCAGCCACAGGCTGGCAGTGAACGTCTGAATATCCAGCCCGGCCAGGATCTCCCGGCTTTCAGGGCGGTTGGACATTGGCAGTTGGTGCTGGCTGAAGTGTTTGAGTTTGCGGTCCAGGCGGTCATTGCTGCCGGGGCCCAGCCAGTTGCCGGGGTCGCGGCCATCGGCCTGCTGCGGGCCAAGGTACAGCTTGATCGCCAGTTCCAGGTGGTGAACCCCGTCACGGTCGCGCAGTAACAGGTCGAGTTCACCCAAGGTGTGACCGCCCAAGCGGATTGGCAGGTTGGCCGCGAGCAGTTCTACCCCCGGCGCATGCTTGACGGCAAACTGCCAGAGCCGCTCGTAATAGCGCCCCAGTCGGCGCGTGGTGGCCAACGCCAGCCACTGCTGCAACGGCTCACTGTGCTGGTCCAGCGCTCGCAACCAGTGCTCCAGTTGGTCCGGTGCCTGCACCCAGTCGCTGCCAGCCAGCGGGTGGCGCTGTGGCCACGGGGTTTGGCTGAGCATGGGCGGGGCGAGGATGACCCACGCCAAATCACGCACCTCAGGGTGACGTAATTGGCGGGGCAGGTTGAGCAAGTCGGGAAAGAGGATCATTGTGCGAGCATAGCTCCCGTAGCCTGAAAGGGTTTTGTCTATTGTCGTGTTTCGACCATAATCGCTGTTTTCGCACGCCTACAACCTTGCAGGAGCCTCATGGAGCAATTTCGTAATATCGGCATTATTGGTCGTTTGGGCAGTTCTCAGGTGCTCGATACGGTTCGCCGACTGAAAAAATTCCTGCTTGAGCGGCACATGCACGTGATCCTCGAAGACACCATTGCCGAGGTATTGCCCGGGCACGGCTTGCAGACCTCCTCGCGCAAAATGCTCGGCGAAGTTTGTGACATGGTGATTGTGGTGGGCGGTGATGGCAGTTTGCTCGGCGCGGCCCGCGCACTGGCCCGCCACAATGTCCCGGTGCTGGGCATTAACCGTGGCAGCCTGGGCTTTTTGACTGATATCCGCCCGGATGAGCTGGAAGTCAAAGTCGCCGAAGTGCTCGATGGCCACTTTAAAGTCGAAAACCGCTTTCTGTTGCAAGCCGAAGTCCGCCGTCACGGTGAAGCCATCGGCCAGGGCGATGCCTTGAATGACGTGGTGCTGCACCCCGGCAAGTCGACGCGGATGATCGAATTCGAAATGCACATCGACGGCCAGTTCGTCTGTAGCCAGAAGGCTGACGGCCTGATCGTCGCCACGCCCACCGGCTCTACCGCTTATGCCATGTCGGCAGGCGGCCCGATCATGCATCCCAAGCTGGATGCCATCGTGATTGTGCCCATGTATCCGCACACCCTGAGCAGCCGGCCGATTGTGGTCGATGGCAACAGCGAGCTGAAAATCGTCGTGGCCAAGGACATGCAGATCTACCCGCAAGTATCGTGCGATGGTCAGAACCATTTCACCTGCGCGCCGGGCGATACCATTACCGTCAGCAAAAAGGCGCAAAAGCTGCGTCTGATCCACCCGTTGGACCACAACTACTATGAAGTGTGTCGGACCAAGCTTGGCTGGGGCAGCCGACTGGGCGGCAGGAGCGACTGATGCTCGATCCTGCGCGCAGTTACGATTTGATCGGTGACGTGCATGGCTGTGCTCATACCCTTGAGCACCTGCTGGAGCGTCTGGGCTATCGCAAACTCGCCGGTATCTGGCGACACCCGCAACGGATGGCGGTGTTTCTCGGTGACATCATTGACCGCGGCCCGCGAATTCGCGAGTCGCTGCATATCGTTTACGACATGGTCCGGACCGGTCAGGCGCTTTGCCTGATGGGCAACCATGAATTCAACGCGCTGGGCTGGTGCACACCGGCCCCTCCGGGGAGTGGCAAAGAGTATGTGCGCGAACACAATGCGCGGCACACCCGGCTGATCCACGAAACCCTTGAGCAGTTCGCCCAGTACCCCGGCGAGTGGCACGACTTTGTGCAGTGGTTCTATGACATGCCGCTGTTTGTCGACGCTGGGCGCTTCCGGGTAGTGCACGCCTGTTGGGATGCAGATGTAATAACCCCGCTGCGCGCCCAATACCCTGACGGCTGTATCGATCAGCCGTTTGTGCAGGCGGCCGCGTACGCTGACAGTTTTGCTCATCTGGCTTTCAACCGGCTGCTGCGCGGCACCGACATGCGCTTGCCAGATGGCCTGACCTTGACCGGCGGCGATGGCCTGACGCGGGCGTTCTTCCGCACCAAGTTCTGGGAAGACGACCCCAAAACCTACGGCGATATTGTCTTTCAACCCGACGCATTGCCTGATCGCGTGGCGCAAAAGCCGTTGTCCTCGACAGAAAAAGGCACCTTGCTGCGCTATCCCGTCGATGAGCCGATGCTGTTTGTCGGCCACTATTGGCGCAGCGGTGAACCCGCGCCCATACGGCCAAACCTGGCCTGCCTGGACTACAGCGCGGTGCTCTACGGAAAATTAGTGGCCTACAGGCTTGATCAAGAAACCCGGCTCGATCCCGCCAAGTTTGTATGGGTGGATGTAGAGCGCCCGGAGGCTGTGCAATGAGTGTGGTGGAGGTTTTACGCTTACCGATTTCGGTCGACCTTGCAGGCTTTGTTGCATTGCTCAAACGCATGCAAGTGCCCCATAGAGTCAGCGAAGAGGCGGGCGAGCAAGTGTTGTGGGCGCCCTCCGAGATTGCTGACGATGTGCGCAGGCTGTATGAGCAATTCCCCTTGGGCGACCCTGATAACCAGATCCCGATTGCCGAACGCCCGGCGGCGATGGGCCGTCCCGGCTTTGCCCAGCAATTGAAGGCCAGCCCGGCCACTGCTGTGATCCTGCTGATCTGCATCATCGTGGCGGTGATCACGCAGTTGGGTGACAACCTGTCCACCTTGAGTGCATTGACCTTTGTCGGCTTTAACATTCATGGCCAGTACGTAGAATTCACCCCCTTGTCTGAAAGCCTTGCTTCCGGGCAATGGTGGCGATTGATTACCCCGATGTTCATTCACTTTGGTGTCCTGCACATTGCCATGAACGGCATGTGGTTCTGGGAACTCGGGCGCCGGGTTGAAATACGCCAGGGCAGCATTAATCTGGTGGGCTTGAGTTTGTTGTTCAGCCTGGTGTCCAACTTTGCCCAATACCTGTTTGGCGGGCCCAGCTTGTTCGGCGGGTTGTCGGGTGTGCTCTACGGCCTGTTGGGGCATGTGTGGATTTATCAGGTGATGGCGCCCAACCCGGTTTACCACCTGCCCAAAGGCGTGCTGGTGATGATGCTGGTGTGGTTGGCGTTGTGCCTGTCCGGGCTGGTGTCGATGATCGGCTTTGGCGAAATCGCCAACGCCGCCCACGTCGGCGGGTTGCTGATTGGTTGCCTCACCGGTTTGCTGGGCGGGCTGTGGGCCAGCCGCAAACAGGTTTAATTTCATCCGTATTTCGAGAGTAGAAAAGCATGTCCTCTTTCAATGAAATGATTAAAAACATCACCCCTGATATCTATCAGAGCCTGAAACTGGCGGTCGAAATCGGCAAGTGGGCCGATGGCAACAAGCTGACCGCCGAGCAGCGCGAGCTGTCGTTGCAGGCGATGATCGCCTGGGAAGTGCAAAACCTGCCCGAAGAAGAGCGTACCGGCTACATGGGCCCGCAAGAATGCAGCTCCAAGTCGGCGCCCGTGCCAAACATCCTGTTCAAGTCGGATGCTATCCATTGATTGAGATTGGTCGCGGTGCAATCAGCAAAATGTCGGCAAGCCTGCAAGAGCCGACCGTTCAATATGCATTTCGTTTGGGCGATACCGAAGTGCCGGTCAATCCGTTGATCGGGACTAAACTGCGTCTGGAGTTCCTGGGGGAGATCAACTGCACCCACTGTGGACGCAAAACCAAAAAAAGCTTCAGCCAGGGCTATTGCTACCCGTGCATGACTAAACTGGCGCAGTGCGATGTCTGCATCATGAGCCCGGAGCGCTGCCATTACGACGCAGGCACGTGCCGTGAGCCATCGTGGGGCGAGAAGTTCTGCATGACTGACCATGTGGTGTACCTGGCCAATTCGTCAGGTGTGAAAGTCGGCATTACCCGTGCCACGCAACTGCCGACCCGCTGGCTGGATCAGGGCGCGAGCCAGGCGTTGCCGATCGTGCGTGTGGCGACGCGCCAGCAGTCGGGGTTTGTCGAGGACCTGCTGCGCACCCAAGTGGCCGACCGCACCAACTGGCGCGCACTGCTAAAGGGCGATGCACAGCCGGTGGATCTGGCGGCGGTGCGTGATGAGCTGTTTGGCAGTTGCGCAGAAGGCCTGCAGATCTTGCAAGAACGTTTCGGGCTGCAGGCGGTACAACCTTTGCATAGCGTCGAGCCCATCGAGATTCGCTACCCGGTCGAGCAGTACCCGAGCAAGATCGTGAGCTTTAATCTGGACAAAGACCCTGTCGTTGAAGGCACGTTGATGGGGATCAAGGGTCAATACCTGATCTTCGACACCGGCGTTATCAATATTCGCAAATACACGGCCTACCAGTTGGCCGTGCATCAGTAAAAAGGATTGCAGCATGCGCACCGAACAACCGCAAATGATCTACCTGAAGGATTACCAGGCGCCCGAGTACCTGATTGACGAGACGCACCTGACCTTCGAGTTGTTCGAGGACCACACGTTGGTCCATGCGCAACTGGTGATGCGCCGCAATCCCGCCCGTGGCGAGGGCTTCCCGGCCCTGGCGCTGGACGGCCAGCAACTGGAGCTGCTGTCGGTCAAGCTTGACGATGTCGAGCTGACCGCAGCGGACTACGAGCTGACCGACAGCCACCTGACCCTGCACCCGACCACCGAGCAGTTTGTGGTCGACACCAGCGTCAAGATCCACCCCGAATCCAATACCGCGCTGGAAGGTTTGTACAAGTCCGGCACGATGTTCTGCACCCAGTGCGAGGCCGAAGGCTTTCGCAAGATCACCTATTACCTTGACCGCCCGGACGTGATGAGCACGTTCACCACCACCGTGGTGGCCGAGCAGCATCGCTACCCGATCCTGCTGTCCAACGGCAACCCGCTGGCCAGCGGCCCCGATGAAGACGGACGCCACTGGGCGACCTGGGAAGACCCGTTCAAAAAGCCGGCCTACCTGTTTGCCTTGGTCGCGGGCGACCTGTGGTGCGTCGAAGACACCTTCACCACCATGACAAACCGCACCGTGGCGCTGCGCATTTACGTCGAACCCGAGAACATCGACAAGTGCCAGCACGCCATGAACAGCCTGAAAAAGTCCATGCGCTGGGACGAGGAAGCCTATGGTCGTGAATACGATCTGGACATCTTTATGATCGTGGCGGTGAACGACTTCAACATGGGCGCCATGGAGAACAAAGGCCTCAATATCTTCAACTCCAGCGCCGTGCTGGCCCGTGCAGAGACGGCGACCGACGCTGCTCACCAGCGGGTTGAAGCAATTGTTGCCCACGAATACTTCCACAACTGGTCGGGCAACCGCGTGACCTGCCGTGACTGGTTCCAGTTGTCGCTCAAGGAAGGCTTCACGGTGTTCCGTGATTCCGAGTTCTCGGCCGACATGAACTCGCGGGTGGTCAAGCGCATTCAGGACGTCGCCTTCCTGCGCACGCACCAGTTTGCCGAAGACGCAGGCCCGATGGCTCACGCCGTGCGCCCTGAGAGCTTTATCGAAATCTCCAACTTCTACACCCTGACTGTTTATGAGAAGGGCTCGGAAGTGGTGCGCATGCTGCAAACCTTGCTCGGCGCCGAGGGCTTTCGCAAAGGCAGCGACCTGTACTTTGAGCGCCACGACGGTCAGGCCGTGACCTGTGACGACTTCATCAAGGCCATGGAAGACGCCAATGGCGCGGACCTGAGCCAATTCAAGCGCTGGTACAGCCAGGCGGGCACCCCGCGTCTGGCAGTCAGCGAGCACTACGACGCTGCACAAAAAACCTACAGCCTGACCTTCGCCCAAAGCTGCCCGCAGACCCCGGACAAAGCTGAGAAACTGCCGTTCGTGATCCCGGTCGAGCTGGGCCTGTTGAATGCCCAGGGCGGTGAGTTGCCACTGCAACTGGCCGGCGAATCGGCGGCGGTCGGCACCAGCCGTGTTCTGTCGGTGACCGAAGCAGAGCAGACGTTCACCTTTGTCGGCATTAATGAAAAACCGCTGCCGTCCTTGCTGCGCGGTTTCTCGGCGCCGGTGAAATTGCAGTTTGCCTACAGCAGTGACCAACTGGTGTTCCTGATGCAACACGACACCGACGGTTTCAACCGTTGGGACGCGGGCCAGCAACTGTCGGTGCAAGTCTTGCAGACGCTGATTGGCCAGTATCAACGTGGCGAAACCCTGGTCATGGACCCGCGCTTGGTCGAAGCCCTGCGCAGCGTGCTGACCAATCCGCAACTGGATCAGGCGATGGTGGCAGAGATGCTGTCGTTGCCGGGTGAAGCCTACCTGACCGAAATCAGCGAAGTGGCTGATGTTGATGCCATTCACACGGCCCGTGAGTTTGCGCGCAAGCAATTGGCCGACAGCCTGTTCGACGAGTTGTGGGCGCGTTATCAGGCCAACCGTGAGGTGTCTAAAGTCACGCCCTATGTGGCCGAAGATGAGCATTTCGCCCGCCGCAGCCTGCAAAATATTGCGCTGTCGTACCTCAGCCTGAGTGGCAAACCTGAAGTTGTGAAAGCCACACTGGAACAGTTCGAAAACAGCGACAACATGACCGAGCGCCTGAACGCGCTGGCGATACTGGTCAACTCGCCGTTTGAAGCTGAAAAAGCCCTGGCCTTGGCCAGTTTTGCCGAGCACTTCAAGGACAATCCGCTGGTCATGGACCAGTGGTTCAGCGTGCAGGCGGCCAGCCCGCTGCCGGGTGGTTTGCAGCGCGTTCAGCAACTGATGGAGCACCCTGCGTTCACCATCAAAAACCCGAACAAGGTCCGGGCCTTGATCGGTGCTTTTGCCGGGCAGAACCTGATCAACTTCCACGCCGCCGATGGCTCAGGCTATCGCTTCCTGGCGGATCTGGTTATCCAGCTCAATGCCCTTAACCCACAAATCGCCTCGCGGCAGTTGGCCCCGCTGACCCGCTGGCGCAAATACGACAGCGCCCGTCAGGCGCTGATGAAGGCAGAGCTTGAGCGCATTCGTAGCTCAGGCGAGCTGTCCAGCGACGTGTTTGAAGTGGTCAGCAAAAGCCTGGCGTAAATTCGGCGGCTGACAAGGCGCTGACCGGCTACTCGGTCAGCGCCTTTTTTGTGTGCATTGAACACCGGTAGTCGCTGAACAATGGAGCCGAGTTGAGAGGCAGCCAGCAACGTTTTACTGCGTCAAGCGTCACTGACCCGCCCCATTGCTGTAAGCCACGTTAGCGCTGTCGGTAACGGAATACCGCAGTTGTGATTGCTATTTATTTTTAGATACCTGCGCAAGGTTGACGCAATGGCGCCGACCAACTCCTTCTATGTGCAGGTACACCGCCATGACTGTTCCGCTCGCGCCCCCGTTATCCCTCGGCCGCACTGAACTGCTAAAACAGAGCCTTATCCATCAATTCGATGGCCGCCCAACACTGCGCGCGGTCATTGCTAATGCGCTGGAAAAGGCTCTTAAGTACCCCTTTTTAGGCTGGCGCGTAAAAGTTCACGTACAGCAGATGCAAATCGTCTGGTCCGTCGACGCCAATGAGAAGCCTTTGCCTGCACTGCGCTGCGTACCGTTGCTGGACGCCATGCTCGAGCACATTGCGGTCGGCACGCCTCTGAATTACAGCTACTACGAGTCAAAACAATGCTATCTGGTGCAACTGGCCGAAGGTGAAGTGCTCAGTGCCGATACCCCTTCATTCCTTGATATAACCACTGTTGAACGGGCTATGCGCCATGTGCTGCAGCACTGGATCTGGTCATTTCAGCAGGCGATGCTGGATTTCTGGAACGAGCCTGTGCCCGGCTATCAGAGCCGCACCTTATGGCTGGGGCAATGGTTGAGTGACACCTTGCTGGCGGCCGCCAATAACTCGGCCGGTCTGAGTGATGAGCAGATTCAGGTGGTAAGGGGCATCGTCAGAACCCCTTTGTTAAGTGATCGCCTTCAGCAACTGCGGTATCGGGAGCAGCCTAAGGTCTACTTCGCCCAGATGGTGCTGGGCGGGGATGGTCCGACGGTCAATCTGCTGCTGCCTGATCTGTTGATTGTGCATGGCGTTAACGGGCAGGAGCAGCTTTTGCAGTGCCGACCAGGCGGGCACATCGAGTCCTTTGCTACGCTCGGAGCGTATGAGCGCGTGCTGGGTCGGACACTCCCGCACCGTTACCCGGCCAAGACCCTGACCTGCAAACGTTACGAACCCGCAGGTCACTGCTTGCAGGTGCAAGCGATGATCGTGCTCAACAACCAGGTCGAACGCATAACCTCGCTGGTGGACCGGGCAACCTCCGGCGTGCGTACGCTGGTTCAACTTGAACAGCACTTAAGGGACATTACCGACCCCGCAGCCATCGTCGAAGACGATGAGCTGCCGGCATCCGAGCCGCTGGCTCGCGTGTACAACGCCTTACCGGCGTGGTTACGCACCGCGCCTGTGCAAGATCGATTTGCTTACCGTTCGCACCTCACCGACCTTGCGGACATCACCCGCAAGGCCCGAGGCCGGGTTTTCAACGAAGGCATTGCCGACCTTCACACCTGGGCCAGGCAACAGTTGCAGCACAAGATGCGTCAGGACCAGCCGCTGGCACCGGGGTATGACCCGGATGACCTTATGCTCGACTTTGCAGTGCCTTCCGGGCCGTTTGGCACCGCCGGGCAGGTGCACACTGTCACGTTTACGTTGACCGAGCTGGCCCTACAAAACCTGGTGGCCTGGCCGGGTGGTCACATGACACTGCGACATAAACACAACCAACTGATTCAAGACTGGTGGCTCACCCCTGCCTACATCAAGCAGCTCATTTGGCGAATGAATATCGGTGAGGTCTATCCAGGCTTGATCCGTCGGCTGCTGCTGGACGATGCGCCCGAAGCCCTGCGTCGCGAAGGCTTGTATGTTGAGCAGTTGCGGGTGTCTTTGCCTTTGCTTGCGCTGGAAATGAAGCTGCAGGGGCAGGGGGGATTGACCGACTGGGGCTACCGGTGTGTAGCAGCCTTGATGCGGCCCCATGCCGAGACCCGCGTGTTAGAAGGGCAGACAGTGAACATCTGCCCGTTGGGCCTGGTGAAACACCCTCGCGCGGTGCCTGATTTTGTGAGCAACTTCTATGTGATCGGTACTGGCAACCCGTTAAACGGGCGGTGCGTGCTGTACCGACCACTGTTCAAGGAGGCGCTGATTGAGTATGCCTCGGTGCAAGAAATGCTGGATGCGTTCACGCATGCAGGTTCTTTGCGCGACAGCGTGCTGGACTGGTTGCCGGATGCGGCACGATCCAGCTATGCCGACAGTGCCTTGAGCCTTGCCCGTCGACCCGCACAGGCACAGTTCTTTACTCAGCCGCTGAACAGTCACTTCAAGCATGACCTGTTTCTGGGTACCGCTCGGGCGCTGGCGATGCTGGCTGAACGGCAAACCGTCTCGAATACTGAAAGCCGTTGGGCGAGCCTTAAAACGGGAGGCTGGTTGTTGCTGAACAGTGTGCTGGGGTCGCCGTGGGTCAAAGGTCCGCTGGCGTTGCTGGGGTGGGTGTATTTGACCATCACGGCAGTTCGTCAGGATGTTCAAGTGCTGCAAAGCGATGATGAACGTGCCCGGGCACCTGCGATTATCGACCTGCTGTTCAATATTGCTCTGGTGCTGCTGCATGGGGTGCCACGCTCGCCGGTAGTCAGTCTGGCGAATGAAAAGCCTGAACCGTGGCTGGCCTCCGTCGATGAAGCCCCTCTGATCGATAAGCCCCAGGCCCCTGTCGAGGTCAAGACTGGGCAGGTGTATTTTTTGGATGTCCCGGTGGGTAATAATCTCAGTGCCCTGGATTTTACGTGGTTCAACAATCCGAGAGTTGACTTCACACCCGCACAACTGTTTTGGCTGGACCGCAACCGGGGGCCGGACATCGGTACGGCCAAGCCTATTGCACACGGTCAACGCAAAGGCCTGTATGTCACGAAAAATGGCTGGTGTGCGGTGGTGCGGGGCTTCAGTTACCAGGTGTCCCTGGAGGACGAGGGCGTTGTTACCGTTAACCCGGGCAACCCACTGGATACAGGTCCTTGGTTGCGCAGTGACGGGGCAGGCACGTGGGATTTTGACACCGGCATGCGCTTGCGCGGTGGCGGACCCGGCCGTCGCAAGGCGTTGGATGAGCGACTGGCGCAACGCAATCGTCAGGTGAGTGAGCTAACGCGAAGGCTTGAAGTCTTTGTGGAGGGGGAAAAAACCACCAATGACAAAATCATTGAAGAGCTGGGCAGAGCCCTGGAAGCCACGGAGGGTGAGAGAAGCCAACAGT
Organism: Pseudomonas sp. FSL R10-0399; assembly: GCF_009600165.1. Lineage (NCBI taxonomy): Bacteria > Pseudomonadati > Pseudomonadota > Gammaproteobacteria > Pseudomonadales > Pseudomonadaceae > Pseudomonas > Pseudomonas sp. FSL R10-0399. The sequence goes on along the minus strand of NZ_WIWK01000052.1, from coordinate 14,413 downwards.
TTACTCATATGGAAAAGAACCTGCGGATCAAGTATTTGCGCACCGTGTTGGACCACGCCAAGGCCGATCTTGTGATGGGGCTAGAGAATATACAGGCCCGTCACGCTTTAAAGCCGGACCCACAGGACCACCACATCCTTGGTAGTTTTTACCGATCACTGTGCATGGTGTCGACCAATATGCTCTTTGCCCATAATGTTCAGGGCGGGCTGTTGAGGCAGTTGCATCCAGTTTTCAATACCCATGAGGCGCTTACGCTGGACGCCGCCGGCACAGCGCAGTATGTCGGGTTCAAACGTGACTTGCTGAAAGTCCAGATCCAACAAGTCGAAGAGTTTCAGACCCTCAAACGCTATCATCAAGCGCTCAAGGATGTGCCCCGTGTGGGCGAGAAAATGGCCCGTGAACAGGTGATCGGACAGTTCTTCACGGACGCCACCGGCATGGACCGCGAGGGCACGGAAATGGACTTTCAAAACCTGGTGTTAAGAACGTTGTGTGACCTGATGCCCAAAGACCTGTTTGGTGAGGTCTGGGAACGATTGAGCGCCATTACCGGACCCTTGGGCTATACGGTTGCGGCGCATTCGCAACTGGCCGACAGAACCCTGTTCACGTATGGCGAGCGCATCGAAATTCTGGAGAGCGTGCGTGAGCAGTATGCCAAGGCTCATGACGCCCTGGCGCTCTTGCAACTGGAGGTGGGCGAGCAGTTGAATATGGCTGATTACCATCGGCTGAACGAAGTGCTCGAAAGGCTCAATGTGACGGTGGATCAGGATCTGGCCCAAGAAATCAAGGAGCGTGATGAATGGCTGCCTCAGCAACCCGGGGCCTCCAGCGCGCAGCGCTCTACGCGGCGAATGATACGCACGCGCAATCAAGGCATTCTGATCGGCGTCGCCCGTGCTCGGGCATCTGAGCAGGAGCCGGAAGTCGTCGATGTCATGACTTCCACGTCTACTGTCGACCGCCGTACGCAAAGTCCTGAACCCGATAATCCCAAGCTTGTGTTCACCCGATCACCCGAGAGCACGTGGGACGAGATCCAAAAGCCGTTGCCTCGACAGGATGGCCGCCTATTGGGAGCTATTCGCAGTCAGTGCAATACGTTGCTGGGCAAACTCGATGAAAAAATCAGGCTGGTGAAACTGTACTCGGGCCGCTCCAGATACCCGCTGGAGATGGAAGAAACCCTGGAGAGAGAGGCGCAAAAGCTGGACGTGCTGATCGCTGAAATTGAACGCACCTTTGCCAATGAACCGGTCGTGGACAAACCCAAACCGGGCACTCCGCGTTCATTGCTCAAGCGCTTGCGCGAGGGGGCAACCAAGTTGCGCGAGCAAGGCATCTGGGTACTTAAGTCGGTGCCGCCGACCACGCCGGTGGTGGAGTTTCTGTTGAGCAAAGGCGAGGTCAGCCTGGTGCGCATTGGTCAACGTGTGGTTTTGAAGGGGGAGCGTCGGGATGTGGTTCAAGAGTACGAGGTGCGTACTAAAAACAACCAGGTGCTGTGGTACGCGCATCTGCATTACCCCGACCTCACCACACCTGCTAAATCGCCGTCGGCGGCGCATTTCAAGCTCAAGAATCAGCGTTATGACAGCCAGGCCAGCCTGGCTGCCAAAGGGAAAACGGCTACGGTGCATTACGGCAAAATCAGCGAAAAAATGCTCAATGATCGTTTTTGGCCCCTGGAAGGCTAAACGCTTCTGGCAAGCATAGGGTTGAAGGCCTTAATGGCCTATCATTACGCCTTTCCCACAGGTGAATGATTAATGAGTGATGCAAACCAGACCTTGCGCGCAGCCCTTGAAACCAGCGATATGCTGGAAATTGACGGGCTGCATGCTTTTGAGTTTTCCCTTGACGACCAAGGGCTGCTCATTGAAGCCATGGATGGTCGGGCCAGGAAGCGCTGGAGCTTGACCCCGGAGCAGGTTGAAGCGGCAGTGTTTGACGACAACTTGCAAAGCTGGACGCTGACCGGCGACGCCAGTGAACACCGCCTCGTTTGCATTAGCGCCGTGTGTGCCAGCAACGACGATGACGATGAAGATGAGACGCATGATGAAGCTTAAATGGTTGCCCTTGTTGATGGCCTCCAGCGTGGGGGCGATGTCGGCTCACGCCGCCTGCACCGCTGATGCAGAGTTGCTGGTGGGTTCTTATACCCAAGGCAAAAGCCAAGGTATTTACCGCTTGCAGTTTGACAGTGAGAGCGGGCGCATTACCCCTGAGCCGTTGCAAGTCTTCAAGGCCTCCAACCCGTCGTGGTTGACCCTGTCCAAAGATCAGAGCCGCCTGTTTGTGGTGAATGAGAATGGGCAAGGTCAGGCTGATGTCGTCGGGCGTGTCAGCAGTATTGCGATTGATCCCAAAACCCTCGCGCTGAGCCTGGTCAATCAGGTCAAAACCTTGGGCGAAGAGCCGACGCACTCCGGTTTGAGTGCCGATGAAAAATACCTGTTTATCGCCAACTACGGGGTGCATGAAGACCCGGGTGGTAGCCTGGCCGTGGTGCCGGTGAATGCCGACGGCCAATTGCAGCCTGTTACGCAAATGAGCAGCCATCAGCCAAGCCGGGTTAACCCTGAACGGCAGATGTCGGCCCATGTGCATTCGGTGGTGTCATCACCTGACGGCAAATTTGTCTACGCCAGTGATTTGGGCGCAGACAAAGTGTTTGTTTACCGCTACGACCCTGTGGCCAATCCGGAACACCCGCTGGTTGCAGCCACGCCTGCGGCCATTGAGTTGCCTGCTGGCAGCGGGCCGCGTCACTTGTTGTTCTCCAGGGACGGCAAACATGCGTACCTGACTACTGAAATGAGCGCGCAAGTGTTTGTCTTTGACTATGACAACGGTCAGCTCAAACAGCGTCAGGTACTGGACCTGGCCCATGGCATGCCCGCGCAGAACCGCGCAGCAGGCGCATTGCACGCCTCATCTGATGGCAAGTTCCTGTACGTGAGCAACCGCGGCAAGGCCAACGAGCTTTTGGTGTTCGCTATCAATCCGGCGAATGGTGAGTTGAGCGAGATCCAGCGGCGTTCGGTTGACGGTGATCATCCGCGTGAATTTACCTTGAGCCCCAATGGTAAATTTGTGCTGATTGCGAACCAGATGAGCAATGAAATCGTAGTGGTTGAACGTGATCCCGTGACCGGCAAGCTGGGTAAAACCCTGCAAAAGCTGGCGATGGATGCGCCCTCCGATGTGAAATTCATTCACTGCCCTTAAGGCTTGAGTTGAAGGCTGCGCCTTCTATCAATCGCGCTGATACTGGTTAGTGGCGCAATGAATTTCAGTGTGAAGACCCTTGGCGTTAAGTTGGCTCCACGGCCTGAACAGGCAAGCAAGCTAACTGAATCGTCGAGGGTTACCGCAATGAGCTTCAATCTTTTCTCCGTCATCGCTGCTTCCGCCATCTCTGCCACCGTGGCCCTGCCAGCCAGCGCCAACACTGTGGCCAGCGACAAAAAGTCCACGGCCTATACCCAGAAATACCTGCAGCAAAGCGCTAACTTCTATGCGGCCCTGGACCACAAGGCGCAATAATCTCCCCCCATTTAAACGCTGATCGCAGCCAGGTTCACTGTCAAAAACTCAGTGTATTTAGCAGCGTCGCAGTCGGCCCTTCTGCGGGGCCGACCATAGCGTAGTTATAGCCGGGGCCTGACCAGTAGTCGGCCTGCAAGTCACCATCGCGTCGGCTGCCCCGGGGCAGCAAACTGTTTTGCGGGCCTGGCGGGCGGATGTAAAAGCTGATTTGCTGCCCCTCCGGGTTTTCATAGAGCACCATCGCTGCGCCGCCTTGATCGGTGGAGAGCAAGCGGCAACTGACCGGTTTGAAGCCTGCGCGGCTCAAGTCCGGCAAGCGTTCGGCGTGGCTGAAATAACGGTCCATCCAGGCTTGCATGTCGCTGCTTTGCTCAACCTTATAGTCGGCAGGCAGAAACCCTTGTTCGGCAAACATGCGGTGCGCCGCCAGTGCGTCGGTCATCGGCAGGATGGCCGGGCTCAGAGTCATTTGCCGGGCCTGCCAACCGCCGAGTCCACCCATGCTGACTGCAATCAACAAGACGGCCGCCGTAGCCCAATGACGCGTGGCCTGGCGGCGTTGTCGCTGGCGAATGGCCGCGGGGTCGAGTGCCGGGTTCTCCGGTTGAAGCAGGGTTTGCTGCAACGCCGTGCGCAGGTTTTGCGCATCGCGTTGCCAGGCATGAACCTTGGCCGCGACCTCGGGGTTGGCGTCTAGATAGCGTTCGACGTGCTGTCGGTCAGACTCACTGAGCGCGTGATCGACATAAGCATGCAGGTCGTGCTCACTGGGCGGGGTGGTGATCATTTAAGTCTCCGCAAAGCAGGGCGGGTAATTTCGCCTTCACTGAGTGCGCGCAGGGCCTGGCGTGCGCGTAACAGACGCGACATCACTGTGCCGATCGGCACTTCAAGGATGTCGGCCACTTGCTGGTAACTCAATCCCTCGACAGAAATCCATAACAGCAGCGCCCGTTGCTCGGTGCTCAACTGGTCGAATGCTTGCAGCGTGGTTTGGGCTATTACGGTGCGTTCGGTAGAGGGTTGCGCGTCGTCGCGGCCAGTAAAAAACTCCAGCATCCGCGCATAACGCCGGGTGCGCCGATGGTTGTCGACAAACTGGCGGTACAGAATGGTAAACAGCCAGGCCCGTAAATCACCGTCCGGGCGTTTACTGGCGACACTGCCCAGGGCGCGCTCAAGGCAATTTTGCACCAGGTCATCGGCATTGCTGGCGTGGCGCGTCAACGACAGGGCAAAGCGCCTGAGGCTCGGCATGAGTTCGCGCAATTGCTCGTCAAATGGGTGCATGGTGACTGGCGCCGGGTGGGTCTGTTAATCGGATCAGCGTCATGAAGACGACCAGGCTTAGCCTTTATTCCCTGGGCTTGAAAATAAATAACCTGAAAATAATTGCCTGGCGCCGGGAATAAGCCTGATCGGCCTGCGTCTCATAGGCCATCCACCTGATGGCCCGTGGCCAAGGAACACTTTATGGTAGATCAATTACCGCCCGTACGGCCCGTGAAAGCTGCATTGAGCCCCACCAGCGTGTTGCTGCGTCTGGCGGGTATTGGCGCAGTGGTAGCGGTCATCGCCACAACCTTCTTTTACGTCAACGGCACACTGGATGCCGAACGCTTGCGGCCTAAAACCCTGGTCAATGCTTTGGAGCGCAACAATGGCGTGCATCCGGGGTATCGGCGTAACCATGCCAAAGGCATGTGCGTGATCGGGTATTTCGAGAGCAACGGCAATGCTCAGCCGTTGTCCCGCGCACAAGTCTTTGAAACCGGTCGTACTCCGGTCGTGGGCCGCTTTGCCTTGCCGAGTGGCAACCCCTATGCGCCTGACAGCAGTGTGCCGATCCGCAGCCTGGCATTGCGCTTTACCCAGGCCAATGGTCAGCAATGGCGGACCGGAATGAACAGCATGCCGGTCTTCCCGGTGGGCACGCCTGAAGCGTTCTATGCGATGTTGCAAGCGGGAACGCCAGACCCGGCTACCGGCAAGCCGAAGCCCGACGCCATGCCGGCGTTTTTTGCCGCACACCCGGAAACCGCAGCTTTTTTGCAATGGGTGAAAACCGCCAAACCTTCGGCCAGCTTTGCGACTGAAGGCTACAACGGGATTAACGCGTTCTATCTGGTGAATGCCGCCGGGCAGCGTCAGGCCGTGCGCTGGGGTGTGGTGCCGGAAGGTCATGATGCCGCCGGGGCAACTGCTCCCAATGATGCGGACTACCTGGAAAAAGACCTGGTGCAGCGATTGTCTGCCGGGCCTTTGAGATGGCAGTTCAACCTGACCTTGGCCGACGCAGGCGACCCGATCAACGATGCGAGTAAAACCTGGCCAGCCAGCCGCAAGGTGATCAATGCGGGAACCTTGGTGCTGCAAAGTGCGCAGCCACAAAACGATGGCGAGTGCCGTGACATCAACTACGACCCGTTGATCTTGCCCAATGGCGTCGAAGGCTCGGGCGACCCCTTGCTGGCTGCACGTTCGGCTGCCTATGCCAGTTCTTATCTGCGGCGTACCAGTGAAGTTGATCAGCTGTCCCAGGAGAAACGTCCATGAGCATCTCTAACAAGCATTTCGCACCTCTGGCGCGCCTGCTGCATTGGCTGATGGCGTTGATGATCATTGCCATGCTGTTTATTGGGGCCGGGCTGGCGGCCTCTGTCTCCGAGCGGCATGAATGGTTGCTCAACCTGCACAAACCCCTGGGCATAGCCATTTTACTGCTGGTGATTGTGCGGCTGTTTGTGCGCTTTACCACCCATCAACCGGCGTTGCCTGCTGATTTGCCGGCGGTCCAGGTTTTGGCTGCAAAACTGTCGCACGTGTTGCTGTACGCGCTGATGTTCAGCCTGCCGCTTATCGGTTGGGCGATGATCTCGGCGGCGGGTGATCCGGTGATGTTGAGCAGTTCCTTGCAACTGCCATCCATCCTGGCTGCCAACCCAAGCACCTTTGCGTTCTTGCGCAAAGCCCACACGTACCTGGCGTATTTGTTGTTTTTTACCGTGTTGGCGCATTTGGCGGCAGCGTTGCTGCACGGTTGGGTGCGCCGTGACGGGGTGCTGGAAAGCATGGTGCGGGGTAAGGATTGAAGACCCTGTAGTCGCTGCCGAAGGATGAGGCTGCGAATTGCCTCAAGACGGCGGTCCTGCGGCCCGCATCGCAGCCTCGTGCCTCGTCAGCGACTACAGACGTAGCCTCGCGGAGCTCGGCAACTGCTACAGGGTTGGCGAAAATCCTGTAGGAGCTGACGAAGGATGAGGCTGCGATGGGTTGCGCAGCGACCCCAAGACGGCGGTCCTGCGGCCCACATCGCAGCCTCGTGCCTCGTCAGCGACTACAAGTTGGCGAAAATCCTGTAGTCGCTGCCGAAGGATGAGGCTGCGATGGGTTGCGCAGCGACCCCAAGGCGGCGGTCCTGCGGCCCGCATCGCAGCCTCGTACCTCGTCAGCGACTACAGTTGGCGAAAATCCGGTCAGGCAGTTTTGGCCATGACGGCGGTAAACAATTCAGACGCTAAAAACCGTTCCAGCCAGGCATTCAGGCGGGGGTAGGGCGCTTGTTCGAACCAGTCACGGTCGACGTGGGCGAACTGGCGCACAAACGGCGCCAGGGCAATGTCCGCCAGGCTCAAGGTGTCGCCAGCCAAATACGGCGTCTGTTCAAGTAACACTTCCAGCCGCTGCAAAAATGCCGCTCCTTGGGCCCGATACTGTTCCATGGGCTGTTCCGGGTAGCGGATGGCGTATTTGTAACGGTCAAGGTCGACCTTGAAGACCTGGTCGTTTTCTTCAATCAGCGCGGCACTGTCCGGGCCAAGCCAGTTGTCCGGATCATGCTGGGCCAAGGCCCAGTGCATGATCTCCAGGCTTTGCTCAATCACCCGGCCATCGGCACAGACCAATACCGGTACGGTGCCTTTGGGCGACAGCGCGAGCATTTCAGCCGGCTTGGCCTTGAGGCTGACTTCTACAATCGATAACGGCACGCCGCTGTAACGCAGGGCCATGCGCGCCCGCATGGCATACGGGCAGCGACGGAAGGAATACAGCACGTTGCCGGTCATTTGACCTCCACGGTGCTCAGGCCATTGCCTTGGCGCCGCACCTGTATTTGCACCGGAATGCGTTCATGCATTTCCTGTACGTGGGATATCACCCCAACTTTGCGCCCCTGGGCTTGCAGGCCGTCGAGGGCATCCATGGCCAATTGCAATGACTCGGGGTCCAGGCTGCCAAACCCTTCATCGATAAACAGCGACTCGATTTTCAGCGTGCTGGACGCCATCGACGCCAACCCCAATGCCAGTGCCAACGACACCAGGAAGGTTTCACCGCCGGACAGCGAGTGCACCGAGCGCAATTCGTCGCCCATTTCGGTGTCCATCACCAGCAAACCAAGCATGCTGCCGCCGCGCTTGAGGCGGTAACGTTTAACCAGTTGGCGCAGTTGAGCGTTGGCGTGGTGCACCAGCAAATCGAGGTTGTAGGCCTGGGCGATCTTGCGGAATTTGTCGCCGGTGCCCGAACCGATCAGTTCACTCAGCCGCGCCCAGCGCTGCCATTCTTCATGGGCTTGAGCGATACGTTGCGCCAAGGCCTGGTTGGCCTCTTGGCGACGTTGGTCTTCTGCCTGTTGCGCCCGCAGTTCTGCCACGTGTTGTTCGCTGGCAGCGATTAGCGCGTTCAATTCAGTGAGGGCAACCTCTAGCGCCTGGGCATCAAGGTTGCCATTAGCCTGCGCCTGATGCTGGTTGAGGCGTTGCTCACGTTCCTGGAGCAGGACGCGGGCTTGCTCGACGGCTTTTTCGCTGGCTTGCAACTGCTGGCGCAGGTCGCGAATGTGCGTGTCGTCGAAGCTCAACAATTGTTGCAACCGGGCCGTATCGAGCGCTGAGTGCTGCCCGTGCCATTGCTCGACCTGCTCGCTCACGCTGCCGTGTTCAGCTTGCAGGGCGTGCAGATGCTCTTGTTGGGCCTTGAGCTGGGCCGCCAGTTGCACCAATTGGTGGGCGGTGGTATGCAGCGCTTCGCTGGCGTGGGTCTGGGCGTTGCGCGCCTGCTCAAGCGCCTGTTCAAGGTGGTGCTGCCATTGTTCGGCGCTCGGGTGATCGCCCAGCAATTGCTTGAGGCTTTGCTGACCTGCCTGCTGTTGTTCGTGCAACTCAGTTACGTTGCGTTGCAGGGCATCCAGCTCTTTAGTGTGGGTGGCTTGCTGATACTGTTCACGCTCGATGCGGCTGCCGCGTTCAGTCTGCTCGGCGTGTTCATCGCGCTGTTGATCCAGTTGTTCAAGGCGATGGGTGACCTGCTGATCAAGCTGCATAAAGCAGGCTGAGGCGTTTTCACGCAATGCCGCCAGTGTGGTCTCCGGCAGCAGGTTGGCAAACTCGGAAAGCTCTTCCTCAAAGCGCAACGTGTCGGCCTTGAGGTGTTGTTGCTGCTCGCTGAGTTGCTGCGTGGCTTGCTGGCTGGCTTCTGTGCTGCGTTGCAGCTGTTGCTGCAATGCAGCAGCTTCTTTTTGCAGGGCGAGCAGAGCGTTTTGACGTTGTTCGTCTTGGCTGATGCTGTGCTGCAACTGGCTCAAGCGTTGAGTCAGCCAGCCTTCGCGCTTGGCCGGGTCTTGCCCTTGCCATTGCGCATACAGCGGATGGGCTTCCAGGCCGGGCGCCAGCGCCTGAATTTCTTCGCCAAGTTGCTGATGCTGCTGTATCAGTTCGCGCTGTTGCGCGTTGACCCCGGCGAGTTGCTCACGCAACTGGTTGAGCGTTTCTTTGAGGGTATCGACCGTTTTGCGCGCGTTGGTCTCTTCTTCCTCGTCAAAACGCGACAGGCTCTGCAACAGCGCTTCAGGCTGGTGATACGGGTGGTCATGGCTGCCGCAGACCGGGCAGGGCTGGTCGTCCTGTAGCTGCGCGCGCAGCTCTTCGACGCTGGCGCTGCGGGCCAGGCGCTGGCGTTCAAGCAACTGCTGAGTCACGCGCAAGGCTTGTTCGGCAGCTTCAAAGTCTTTTTTGGTCTGGGTGCCTTGGCCGATGAGCGTTTCGCGTTCGGTTTGCAGGTTTTGCAGTTTGAGCTGCACCGCCTGTAAACGCGCCTCAAGGGCCAACTGGCTGCTGCACAGGCGCTGTAAGTCTTCAAAAGCGCGCTGTTGCTGACGGTTGTCAGCCAGCAGGCTGCCCAGGGTCTGGATCTGCTCATTAACGGCGTGCGGTTCGGCACCGGCTTCCTGGAACAAGATTTCCAGGCTGCTGCGCAGCTCAGTGAGATGTTGCGCTGCCTGGCTGGCGCGCTGTTCTAAAGCCGGTAATTCTTCACGGCCTTTATTCAGCGTGGTGCTCAGGCGCACCAATTGCTGCAGGCCGCGACGGTAACCGTCCCAGGCATTGGCCAAGGGGGCCAGTTCGGTGCTGTGTTCCAACTGCGCAGCGATCTGCGCCAAGCGTTCTGTACCTTGCTGCTGTCGCTCGAGCAAGCCGTGCAAGGCCTTTTGCCCTTCGGCGCAGGCGTCTTCAGCCTGCTTTCTAAGCGCCTGTTGAGCCTCTAAGGCTTGGGTCAGACGAGTGAGATTGGCGTGTTCCAGATGGGCTTTTTGCAGATGCGGTGCGGCATCCCGTAGCTCGGCCTGGGCCTGATTGGCCGTCTGCTGCGCAGTCTGGAGTGCTTGTTGCAGTTGGGTCTGGCGTTGACCCAGCTCGGTCTGCTGTTGCAAGTGCCCGGCGATCTGCTCGGCCAGTGGGCTGAGTTGCGCGTCCAGTTCGGCCAAACGGGCGAACTGATGACGCTGGGGCGCCAGTTGTTCCAGTAACTCGAGGGTTTGTCGCTGCTCGGCTTGGCCGTCCCACTGGGCTTGGGCCTGTTGGAGCTGTTCGGCGGCACTCTGTTGCTGTTCTTGCACCTCGCGCAGGGTTTTGAGCCATGTGTGCTGCTGTTCAAGTTGCTTGAGCTGGCTTTGCCGGGTTTTCAGCAGCTGTTGCGCCTCGCTATGGCGCTGGTCCAGCTCGGCACGGGCTTCGGCCTCCAGCGGGGTTACGCCAACGGCCTGATCTTGCAATTGCTTGTGCGCATCGCGGGCCTCTTTGGCTTTGTCAAAGGCACGCTTGCCGAGACGGGTGTACAGCGCCGTGTCGGTGAGTTTTTCCAGCAGTTCACTGCGCTCGTTGTCATCGGCCTTTAGAAACGCACTGAACTCGCTCTGTGCCAGCATTACGGCACGGGTGAACTGTTCGAAGTTCAGGCCCAGACGTGACTCCAACTGTACTTTGTAGTCGCTTTTCTGGCTGGCCAGCAGCTGATCGCTGTCCAGATCGCGCAGGCTCTGGCGGCTGGCTTGCAGCTTGCCATTGGCCTTTTCGCGGGCGCGGTTGGCTTCCCAGCGAGCACGATAGCGGCGGCCATCAATGCCGACGAAATCGACTTCGGCATAGCCTTCGCCGGTGCCGCGCCGCAGCAGGGTACGCGGGTCACCGGTGGCGATCTCGCCGTCGGCATCCGGGACTTTGGCATCCCGGCCGGTGTTGTTCAGCCGCGGCACTGCACCGAACAAGGCCAGGCACAAGGCGTCGAGCAAGGTGCTTTTACCGGCGCCGGTGGGGCCGGTGATTGCAAACAGCCCGGCACTGGCCAGTGGTTCGGCGGTGAAGTCCAGCTCAAAAGGACCTGCCAGTGAAGCCAGGTTTTTCAGGCGAATCGCGAGGATTTTCATGGCTGTTCACCTTCCATCTGGACTTCTTGCAGCAGCACGGCAAAGTCTTTGAGGGTTTGCTCATCGGCTTCGCTGCCGTAGTTGTCCTGCCAGGCGCGACTGAACAGTTCTTGCGGGGTCAATTGGTCCAGCTCGATCAATTGCGCGGCGTCGTTGTCCCCGGCGCGGCTGCCATTACCGGCGTATTCAGCAGAGATGCGTACCAGACGCACGGCTTTGCCCAGCAGGGCGGTTTCGATTTGCTGACGCAAGTCGGGCTGGGGCTCGTCCAGTTTGACCCGTACTTCAAGCCACGGTTGGCGCTGGGTATCGGCCAGCAGGTCAATGTCCGACAACTCGGCCAGTTGGGCGAGAATCTCAAGCAGTGGCGCCGGGCCGACCCGTTGCAGATTGACGGCGCGCGGGATCAAGCGGGTTTCGACGCTGACAAGGGCTTCGCCGTCGAGTCTGACGTCGAGAATCTGGTGCTGGTAGCCGATCTCGGAGAACGACAGCGGGATCGGTGAACCGCAATAGCGGATGCGCTCTTCGCTGTTCACCCGTTGCGGTTTGTGCAGATGGCCCAGCGCCACATAGCTGATGCTGGGGCCAAACAGGCTGGCGGGCAGGGCTTCGGCATTGCCGATGATCAGGCTGCGCTCGGAGTCTTCGGACACCGAACCGCCGGCCATGTGCGCGTGGCTGATGGCAATCAGCGCTTGCCCGGGCTTGCGTTTGGCGTTGGCGGCTTCAATCAGCCATTCGTGGACCTGGCCAATGCCCCGCAGGTAATCATCCCCCAAGTGCGCGCCGGTGACTTCGGCCGGGCGCAAGAAGGGCAGGGCCAGGCACCATGCGGCGATTTCGCCAGAGGCGTCAGGCAGCGCAATTAACAGGCGTTCGGCATCCAGTTGGCCGTCATCAAGCCACAGCACACGGCCCAGTGCATGGGTATGCAAACGGCGCATCAACGGCGCAGGCAATTCGATACGCGAGCCGGAGTCGTGGTTACCGGCGATCATCACGATGGTCAGCTTGGGTTGTTGCTCGTGGGCGCTGACGATGAAGTCGTACAGGCGTTCCTGAGCTTTGACCGGCGGGTTGACGGTGTCAAAAATGTCCCCGGCAATCAGCAACACATCGGGTTGTTCTGTGGCCAGTTGGGTGAGTAGCCAGCTCAGAAAGCAAGCGTGTTCGAAGTCGCGTTCCTGGCCATGGAGGTTTTGCCCCAGGTGCCAGTCGGAAGTGTGAAACAGGCGCATAACAAAATCCGTTTAAAAAGGGTAAAGCGTACCCGCGATTATTTGGGGTAAAGCGGCGGCAGGCTGCTGGATTCGCTGGCGGTGTCCTGCTCGCGTTCGGCGGCCGGGATGCTGCGAATCGCTTTCCACAGCTCTTCACCTTGCCAGTATTGGCCGGTTTCGCTGTAGAGCGCGCCGTTGAGGCCATCCAGTGCATCGGACAGCAGTACAAAACGTGCGGCCATTTCGGCCAGGGTTTCTGGTTGTTGCCGCGCCCAGGCGTCCAGCGCCTGGCGCGTGGCCTGCGGGTCGTTGGCCAGGCTGGCGCGCTTGATGTCGTCGAGCAGTGTGCGTGGGCTCGGGCCGGTTTGCGCAGCTCGCAGAATGGCCGGTTGCCAGCGTGCGCGCCACCACAGGCCGAAGCCAATCAATGTGGTGCAGGCCAGCAGCAAGGTGCTCAGTTGCCACAGCCACAGCGTTGAGTCATCGCTGTCGACGACCGGGCCAGTACCGGCCAGTGTGTCGGCGGCCAGGCTGGTGTTGGCCGCCACCTGCAAGGTGCGGGCGGGCAGGTAGCTGCGTTCGAGACGGTCTTCGTGGGTGTTCCACCACACCAGTTCAACGGCGGGCAGTTCCACCTGGCCTACTCGCGTCGGCACCAAGGCTTCACGCTCTTCGCGGCTGCCGATCAGACCGTTGTCAGTGACCTGATTGCTCAGTTGCGGCAAGTCGGGGTAACGCCGCAAGCCATTCACGTCGGTGGCGGGCAGCGGCGGCAATTGGGCACTGGACAGGCCTTCGGCCTTGAGGGTCAGGGTGCGGGTCAGCGAGTCACCCACTTTGGAGTGATCTGGCTCTGGGTTCCAGCTTTCGCTCAGGCTCAGGCTGCGGGCCGGTAACCAGGCGGCAGTGGCCGGGTAGTCTTCTGGCTTGGGTTTGACCTGCAAGGGGATCTCGGTGGAGGTCACGTGGACCATTTTCCCGGGTTTGGGCGCGCTGGGCGTCGAGGTGTTGCCGGGCTGGTTGTCCACCTGGGTCGCGCTGAAGGTCAACGCAGGGATTTGCAGCTCGCCGCTGTGTTGCGGGTAGATGCCGTAGCGCACCTCGATCACGCCGTGGCGCACGCCATTGATCAGCTTCTCGTAAGTGCGTGACTCGCCCAACTGCTCAACGATGGCGTCTTGCAGGTGCAGCGGGGTCAAGTTGCTGTCGTCGTACAGCGCCACCGAGTGATAAACGCGCAGGGTCAAAATCGCCTGGGCTTGTACGTACACACTAGGCTGATCGAGGCTGGCCTCAATGAATACAGGGGCCAGCTCGGTGTCACTGGCGCTGCTCTGGGTCACCGTGAGGTTGATCGGCAGGCTGTGGTAATCGCCCACTTGCAAGGACGGAATGGTCACGGTGCCGGTTTGTTTGGGTTGCAGGGTGATGATCCAGCGGGTGGTGGCTTTGTTGTCATCGTTGAGCGTGGTCAGTTGGTTGACCTGACGCGTGCCGCGCACTTCAAACAGGGTGTCCAGCGGCGCCAGATCGGGTTTGCCGAACAACGTGGCGTCATTGGTCTCCAGGGTCAGCTCGACGGTTTCACCGGAGTTGAGCTGATCGCGGTCAACACTGGCGACCAGCCCCAGCGCATGGGCGGGCACTGTCCAGCAACAGAGCAAAAAGAGTAAAACGCAGAAGCGATTCATTGCGGCGAGTCCTGATGTTGCTGCTGTTCGTACCAAAATTTTCGTCGTAGCAATTCACTGGGGTTGTCGGGAATCTGTCTGAGCCATTGCTCCAGCGCCTGGTGGTGTTCGTCATCCAGCACATCCGTGGTCGGGGCGGGTGGACGGGTTGTGGTTTCTTCTTCAGGTTCGTTGCCGGGCTCGTTGGCGGCCGGTGGCGGTTCGACGGCGTCGTCCGGGTTGGCATGGGC
>NZ_WIWK01000051.1:0-40298 GCF_009600165.1 Pseudomonas sp. FSL R10-0399 | reverse complement strand
GCAACTGCGGACCTGCCGGATGAACCCGGCCAATGGTTGCTGCTGGGGGATACCGAAGGCGCGCTGGCCTGGCTGGTACTCGACGACCGCCTGCGCACTGACGCTGCGGCGCTGGTTGCTGCGTGCAAGGCGCGCGGCTGGCGTACGCTGCTGTTGTCCGGTGACAGCTCGCCAATGGTTGCCAGTGTGGCTGCAGAGTTGAACATTGACGAGGCCAGGGCCGGCTTGCGCCCGGATGACAAACTGCGGGTGCTGCAAGACCTGCACGCCCAAGGGCGCAAAGTGTTAATGCTGGGTGACGGGGTCAATGACGTGCCGGTGCTGGCGGCGGCCGACATCAGTGTGGCGATGGGCTCGGCCACCGACTTGGCCAAAACCAGCGCCGATGCGGTGCTTCTGTCCAATCGTCTGGACGCTTTGGTACAAGCGTTCAGTCTGGCCCGGCGAACCCGCCGGGTGATCATCGAAAACCTGCTGTGGGCCGGTTTGTACAATGGCCTTATGCTGCCTTTTGCGGCGTTGGGCTGGATCACACCGATCTGGGCCGCGATCGGCATGTCGATCAGTTCGCTGACCGTGGTGCTTAACGCCCTGCGTCTGACCCGCATGCCGCGTCAGACGCCTGCCCCGCCCACGTCAGACCTTCGCCTGCTACCGGCCTGAGCCGGTCGCCTGGAGCCTTTATGCCAGCGCTTTACATCATGATTCCCGCGGCGTTGCTGATTGTTGGCATCGCCATTTTTATCTTCTTCTGGGCCGTGGACAGCGGCCAGTACGACGATCTGGACAGCCCTGCGCACAGCATTCTGTTCGACGACCAGGATCCGCAGCACACCGCCGCCGTGGAAGAGGCCAAAGGCTCTAACGGGCATGCTGTGGATAAACCCGATCAGCACGTGCCACCCCATGCTTGAGTTGGCACCACTGCTGGTCTCGGCGTTCATATTGGGCGTGCTGGGCGGCGGGCATTGTCTGGGCATGTGCGGCGGCCTGATGGGCGCGCTGACATTCGCCATTCCCAAAGAGCAACGCAGCCGACGCTTCAAGCTGTTACTGGCCTACAACCTGGGGCGAATTCTCAGCTATGCCACGGCGGGTTTGCTGCTGGGATTGGCAGGCTGGGCGGTCGCCAACAGCCCGGCCGCCATGCTGATGCGGATACTGGCCGGGGTGTTGCTGATCATGATGGGCGCGTACCTGGCAGGCTGGTGGAGCGGCCTGATCCGCATCGAAAGCCTGGGGCGCGGGCTGTGGCGGCATATCCAGCCGCTGGCAAGCCGCCTGTTGCCGGTATCGAGCCTGCCCCGCGCCATGCTGTTGGGCGCCCTGTGGGGCTGGTTGCCGTGCGGATTGGTTTACAGCACCTTGATCTGGTCAGCCAGCCAGGGCAGCGCCCTGGACAGTGCCCTACTGATGCTGGCTTTCGGCCTGGGAACATGGCCCGTGTTACTGGCCACAGGCCTCGCGGCTGAACGCATGAGCGCCGTGCTGCGCAAGCGCAGCGTACGCATGGCCGGTGGTTTGCTGGTGATGCTGTTCGGCCTCTGGACGCTGCCCGGCCCGCATCAGCATTGGTTGATGGGGCATTGAACCGTTAGAGCCTGGCGAAGCTAACGCATGAGCTGAGCCAGAGCTGGCGTTGATGCAAATCAAGGTGCGACAAATTCGCAGCCCCTAGACTCCTGAGCATTGTCAGCCATCCCAGGGGAATGCCCGCATGCTCGACGCCATTCGTTGGGACTCCGATTTAATTCGTCGTTACGACCTCGCCGGACCGCGCTACACCTCGTACCCCACGGCGATGCAGTTTCATGATCAGATCAGTCCATTCGACTTTCTGCACGCCCTGCGCGACAGCCGCAAAGCCATGCGCCCGCTGTCGCTGTATGTGCACGTGCCGTTTTGCGCCAATATTTGCTACTACTGCGCCTGCAACAAAGTCATCACCAAAGACCGTGGTCGCGCCCAGCCGTATTTGAAACGCCTGGAACAGGAAATCAGTCTGGTCGCCTGCCACCTTGATCCCAAGCAAAAAGTTGAGCAGTTGCATTTTGGCGGCGGCACACCGACGTTTTTAAGCCACGACGAACTGCGCCAGCTAATGGGCCACCTGCGCGAGCACTTCAATCTGCTGGACGATGACTCCGGCGATTACGGTATCGAGATCGACCCACGCGAAGCCGACTGGTCGACCATGGGCTTGTTGCGCGAGCTGGGCTTTAACCGCGTGAGTATCGGCCTGCAAGACCTCGACCCCGCCGTGCAACGAGCGGTCAACCGCCTGCAAAGCCTGGAAGAGACCCGCGCGGTGATTGATGCGGCGCGTACTTTGCAGTTTCGCTCGATCAACATCGACCTGATCTACGGCTTGCCCAAGCAAACCCCGATGGCTTTCGCGCGCACCGTTGAGGAAGTAATCAGCCTGCAGCCGGATCGTTTATCGGTGTTTAACTACGCGCACTTGCCGGAGCGCTTCAAGCCGCAACGGCGGATTAATACCAGTGATTTGCCTTCGCCTGCCGACAAACTGCAGATGCTTGAGCACACCATCGAGCAACTGACTGGCGCGGGTTATCGCTATATCGGCATGGACCACTTCGCCTTGCCCGACGATGAGCTGGCGATTGCCCAGGAAGAGTCCACCTTGCAGCGCAACTTTCAGGGTTATACCACCCACGGCCATTGCGACCTGATCGGCCTGGGCGTGTCGGCCATCAGCCAGATCGGCGAGCTGTACTGCCAGAACAACAGCGACATTGCCCTCTACCAGCACACGCTGGCCAGCGAGCAACTGGCGACCAGCCGTGGCTTGCTGTGCAATCAGGACGACCGAATCCGCCGCGAGGTCATCCAGCAGATCATCTGCAATTTGCACCTGCCGTTCGCGCGCATCGAACAGGCCTTCAATATCGATTTCAGGGGCTATTTTTCAGCGCAGTGGCCTGAGCTGGAAGCGATGGCGGCCGATGGCCTGATTGCACTGAACAACGACCAACTGACGGTCCTGCCCGCAGGGCGGTTGCTGGTGCGCTCGGTGTGCATGGCGTTTGACGCGTATCTGGCAAAGCAGCCCCGGCAACGCTTCTCGCGGGTGATCTAAACCCGCGTCATCACTTCATGGCCAGGGACGCGGCTTTGACGATGCTTTCACTGCTCGCCCCAGACTCTTGCAACGCCTTGTTCAAACTGTTGTTGGCCGTGGTCAATGATGCGTTCAAACCGGCCACTTCGGCCTGTAATGCCATCGACTGAGACCGGGCTTGTTCCGGGCTCAGGCTGCGGTTGGTCATGATCGCTTGCAGCTTGGCCATTTGTTCAGCGATCTTCTTTTTGATTGCGCGGATCATCTTCAGAATGCTCTGGATGGTCTCTGGCAAACCACTGTCCTCAATATCGCTGTTTTCACTCTTGCTGGCGCTGGCCGCCTTCAGGGCAGCCCCGGAGATCGTCACCTTGACTCCTTCAGCCGGTGGCGGCGCCTCTTCTTTATCGGCCTTGGACGCCTTGTTGGCTGCGGGCTCCTGTTGGGTGTTTTTGGCCGCTTCAATACTGGGCGGTATGCCACTTTGACCAAACGTCATTGCACCTATCGACGACATGAATTCGCTCACAATGGCTATCAATTACCACGCTATCGACCGTGCGTTTTGCAACTTGAGGCCGATTCGCGGCCGGGTGCGCCCTAGCCTCACCCATCGTGCTGAGTTACCCTTGCATCTTATGTGTGTTTTCCCACAAGGATTGAAGAAATGTCCGAGCCAGTAAAACTGCGCGCTCATAACCAGGCTCACTGCAAGGATTGCAGTCTTGCCCCTCTCTGTTTGCCACTTTCGTTGAATTTGGAAGACATGGATGCGTTAGAGGAAATCGTCAAGCGCGGTCGGCCACTGAAAAAAGGCGAGTTTCTGTTTCGCCAGGGCGACACCTTTGGTTCGGTCTACGCCGTACGTTCCGGGGCACTCAAAACATTCAGCCTGAGTGACAGCGGCGAAGAGCAAATTACCGGCTTTCACTTGCCGAGCGAGTTGGTCGGCCTGTCAGGCATGGACACAGAAACGTACCCGGTTTCGGCTCAGGCACTGGAAACCACCCCTGTTTGCGAAATCCCTTTCGAGCGCCTGGACGAACTGTCTGTGCAACTGCCGCAATTGCGTCGTCAGTTGATGCGCATCATGAGCCGCGAAATTCGCGACGATCAGCAAATGATGTTGCTGCTGTCGAAAAAGACCGCTGATGAGCGTATCGCCACGTTCCTTGTCAACCTGTCTGCGCGCTTCCGTGCCCGCGGCTTCTCGGCCAACCAGTTCCGCCTGAGCATGTCGCGCAACGAGATCGGCAACTACTTGGGCCTGGCCGTGGAAACCGTCTCCCGGGTGTTTACCCGCCTGCAAGAAAACCAGTTGATCACCGCAGAAGGCAAAGAAGTGCACATTCTTGACCCGATCAAGCTGTGCGCGCTGGCCGGTGGTTCGCTGGAGGCCTGATCAGGCCGCATGAGGGGTATACTGGCGGCTCCGAAGCCCGCCAGGACACCCACCCCCATGGTCAACGACTTCTGCCTCAAATCCCTGATCCGTCCGGTGCTTGATTTCCCCAAGCCCGGCGTGATCTTTCGTGACATCACCCCGCTTTACCAGTCGCCCCGCGCCATGCGCGTGATCGCTGACGCCTTTATCGAGCGTTACGTCGAAGTGGATTTCAGCCATATCGGCGCCATGGATGCCCGTGGCTTTCTGATCGGCTCAGTGCTTGCGCATCAACTTAACAAACCGCTAATCCTGTTTCGCAAGCAAGGCAAGTTGCCCGCTGACGTATTGGCTGAAGGCTACCAAACGGAATACGGCGAAGCGCTTCTGGAAGTGCATGCAGACAGTTTGTGCGAAGGCGATTCGCTGCTGCTGGTCGACGACTTGATCGCCACAGGCGGGACGCTGGTGGCGGCGGTGAACCTGGTGCGCCGCATGGGTGCACAGGTGTTTGAAGCGGCGTCGATTATTGACTTGCCCGAATTGGGCGGCTCAACGCGCTTGCAGGAAGTGGGTGTGCCGACGTTTTGCCTGACTGAGTTTTCGTTGACTGAATAATCCGTAGGAGCTGTCGAGGTACGAAGGCTGCGATCTTTGCGCCCAGAATTAAAAGATCGCAGCCTTCGGCAGCTCCTACAGGGGATTTGTCATCACAAAGCGATCGGTTTACGCCCGGCAAACGAATGCGCCAGGGTGCCGCCGTCAACCAGCTCCAGCTCACCACCCAGCGGGACGCCGTGGGCGATGCGTGACGCGATCAGGCCTTTGCTGCTCAGCAGTTGGGCAATGTAGTGCGCAGTGGCTTCACCTTCCACAGTCGGATTGGTCGCCAGGATCACTTCCTTAAAAGTGCCCTGCTCGGCAATGCGCGTCATGAGTTGCGGAATCCCGATGGCCTCAGGCCCAAGGCCATCCAGGGGCGACAAATGCCCCTTGAGCACAAAATAACGTCCGCGATAGCCGGTCTGTTCGATGGCGTAGACGTCCATCGGCCCCTCCACCACGCAGAGCAGGGTGTCGTCGCGGCGCACATCGGCGCACTGCGGGCACAAGTCATCTTCGGTCAGGGTTCTGCACTGGCGGCAATGACCCACACCGTCCATCGCCTGACTCAAGGCCAGCGCCAAACGCGAACCGCCACTGCGATCACGCTCGAGCAGTTGCAGGGCCATGCGCTGTGCAGTCTTTTGGCCGACACCGGGCAACGTGCGCAAGGCATCGATCAGTTGGCGAATAAGGGGGCTGAAGCTCATAGAGAAAGGTCCGACAAAACAACGAGAGGCGGTTTATACCCGTGGTCCGGGCCAGCGTCAAATGCCAACCGGCAGGCAAAAAAATGCCGGGCGCTGGGCCCGGCATTGTCAAGCGCCTTAGAACGGCAGCTTCATGCCCGGTGGCAGTTGCATGCCAGCTGTTACGCCGGACATTTTGTCCTGGCTGTTGGCTTCGATCTTGCGCACGGCGTCGTTGACTGCCGCAGCGAACAAGTCTTCCAGCATTTCGCGGTCTTCATCGCTCACGCCTGCAAGCATGCTTGGGTCAATGTTCACACGCTTGAGGTCGTGACGGCCGGTCATAACCACCGTCACCATGTCGCCACCGGCCTTACCAGTGACTTCAGCATTCGCCAGTTCTTCCTGCATCTTGGCCATTTTTTCCTGCATCTGCTGCGCCTGCTTCATCAGACCGGCCATGCCACCTTTCATCATGGGAATCACCTCAAACGTTATTTGCACAATGCACCCGCAGTCACAATGACTGCGGGCTGTCAGTATCTAGCCGATGTTACGAGGCCTGCGCCTCAATAACATCGACAGGTTGAATCGTATCGTCACGCACGGCTGCGCCGAACTGTTCAATCATTTGCTGGACCAACGGGTCTGCGTAGATGGACTCTTCAGCCAGGCGCTGACGCTCTGCACGCAAGCGCGAAGCGGCCTGGGCCGGGGTTTCCTGCTCAGGCTTGACCAGCTCAATGGTCACTTTGAGTGTGCGCTGATGAAACTGGTTCAACGCATCATTCAGGCGGCGCTGCTGGGTCGAGTTAAACAGGGCGCTATGGGCCGGGTCCAGGTGCAGAAGCCAGTCATCGCCTTCAACCGCAATCAAGGTGCAGTTGGCACCAATACTGGCCGTCATCCCTGATACCGGTAATTGGGGGAACATGTTCAGCCATTCAAGGGCCAGGCCCGTGGCAGGCATGGCTGCCGGTAACGGCTCGGGCTCGGGTTGCGGCTCGACGGCATGTTCGCTGGCCAACTCGTCCAGGTAACTATAGGCCGCAGAATCCATGTCCGGCTCGATGTAGTCTTCGTCCAGCGGCGGCTCGTCGTCGCGGTCCATACCTGAAAGCGCGGTGTCGACCTGCTCGGGCGTTGGCTCGTGAACAGGTGCGGCAACCCACTCCGGCGCGTCCGGCACCACACTGTCCGGGGTCGGCAGCGGCATGGGCGGTAAATCCGGCTGCTCACTGACAGTCTCGAGTACAGGCTCTGGCGTGATCTCGTCTTCGATCACCGGCGCCGGGCGCTCATTCCAGGGCAAGTCGATTTCGACTGCAGGCGGTGCTTCAGGAGCCACTACAGGGGCCACCACTTCAGGTGCAGGAGCCACGACTTCAGGAACCGGCGCAGCCACTGCCACCGGAGCGGGTTCTGTGCGCGGTGTAACAGCCGTCGAGCCCGCCACGGTGTTGGCGGAATCAACTGTGGCCTGGCTGATCCCCACTGGCTTTAGCGGCTGACTCGGCGCATCGCCGGTGTCCGCCGGGCGGAAGGCCAGCATTCGCAGCAAGACCATTTCAAAGCCGCCACGCGGGTCTGGCGCCAACGGCAGATCGCGTCGGCCGATCAGGCCCATCTGGTAATAAAACTGAACGTCTTCGGCAGGCATCGCTTGCGCCAGCGCCAGCACCCGGTCGCGGTCGCCGTGACCGTTGTCGACGCCTTCAGGCAACGCCTGGGCAATCGCCACGCGGTGGAAAACGTTAAGGATCTCGGAAAGCACACCATTCCAGTCCGGGCCCTGCTCGGCCAAGTGCCGCACAGCCTCCAGCAGTGCCCGTGCATCACCCTGGATCAAGGCGTGCAACAGATCAAATACCTGGCCGTGATCCAGCGTGCCGAGCATCGCCCGCACATCCGTCGCCAACACTTTGCCCTCACCGAAGGCAATCGCCTGGTCGGTCAGGCTCATGGCGTCACGCATCGAACCATCTGCGGCACGGCCAAGCAGCCACAGTGCATCGTCTTCGAACGGCACGTTCTCGACACTCAACACATGGGTCAAATGCTCGACAACGCGCTCGGGGGTCATGTTTTTGAGCGAGAACTGCAGGCAGCGAGACAGAATGGTTGCCGGCAGCTTTTGCGGATCGGTGGTCGCCAAAATGAATTTGACGTAGGGCGGCGGCTCTTCGAGGGTTTTCAACAGCGCATTGAAGGAATGGCTGGAAAGCATGTGCACTTCGTCGATCAGATAGACCTTGAAGCGCCCACGGCTTGGAGCGTACTGCACGTTGTCGAGCAGCTCACGCGTGTCCTCGACCTTGGTCCGGCTCGCGGCGTCGATCTCGATCAGGTCGACAAAACGCCCTTCATCGATCTCGCGGCACACCGAACACGTCCCGCACGGCGTCGAGGTGATACCTGTTTCACAGTTCAGGCATTTGGCGATGATCCGCGCAATGGTGGTCTTGCCGACGCCGCGCGTACCGGTAAACAGATAGGCGTGGTGCAGGCGCTGACTGTCCAGAGCGTTGATCAGAGCCTTGAGCACATGGGTCTGGCCGACCATTTCGCGGAACGAGCGCGGACGCCATTTACGTGCAAGAACCTGATAACTCATTGATAACCGTCGCGTCTGAAAAGCGGAAGGGGCTAATGCTAGCGGAGCAGGGGCAAAATTGCATCCGGTGCGCGCTTTTAACTGCTCAGGCACTCATGGCCGGGCATTTCAGGCGGACGTGAAAATACGTCGACCGAGCATTCAGCAGTCGAGATGTATAAGGAGAAGATTTTTTCTGGACTAAAAACCCTGCCAATTGAGGATTCTTAAAATGGAGGCAACCCCACCAGCCACACCCCGGCACACAATGTTCCCGCTGTGGCTGCTGCCTTCCGGCTCTGACCAGGTTCACGGGTAATCGTTGCGGAGGGACCGATAGGGTCACCATAACAACATCCGCCTAGCAGCGAACGGCGCCATTGTACCTATCTGACGAAAACTTACAACCGCTGCTTCAAGAATAAAAAAATGAATGGGTTCAAGTACTTGGATTCGGGCATGTATTTGGCTCCGTAGTCGCTGCCGAAGGCTGCGATGAAGCTCGCGCAGGCTACGAGGCAACGGATTGCTTCGCAACCCTTCGCAGCCTGCGGCAGCGACTACAGGTTTTGCAGCCGTTACAGGCCGATACCCTGCTCTTTGAGGAACGCCACGAACGCTTCTTCATCCAGCACCTTGAGACCCAGCTCGTTGGCCTTGGTCAATTTGGACCCCGCTCCCGGCCCGGCTACTACGCAGTGGGTTTTGCCGGACACGGAGCCCGAGACTTTGGCGCCGAGGCTTTCCAGCTTTTCTTTGGCGACGTCGCGGCTCATCAATTCCAGCGAGCCGGTCAGCACCCAGGTCTGCCCGGCCAGCGGCAAGCCTTCTACAGTTTTCTTCTCGCTCTGCCAATGCATGCCGAAGTCGCGCAGTTGCGCTTCGACGTCCAGCGCCAGTCGCGCATTGTCCGGGTTGTCGAAGAAGTCGCGCACGGCCTTGGCTTGCTTTTCAGGCAAGGCCTGACGCATGTCCAGCCAATCGGCGTTGATCACGCGCTCAAGGGTGTCAAACTTGTCGGCCAGCTTCTGCGCCCCGCCCGGCCCAACAGACGGAATGTGCAGTTTGTCAATCAACCCGCCCAAGGTGGCGCTGGCGGCAAATTCAGCGCCCAGCTCACCCTGATCCTGCAATTCCAGACCGCGCTCCAGCAATTGACCAATCACTTGGCGATTGTGGTCATCGCTGAAGAAGCTGTGGATCTCGTGAGCCACTTCCAGGCCCACGTCCGGCAAGTACGTGAGCACTTGCGGCAACGCACGCTGCACGCGCTCCAGAGAGCCCAATGAGCGCGCCAAAACCTTGGCTGTCTCCTCGCCTACATCAGGAATACCCAATGCGTAGATAAATCGCGCCAGTGTCGGACGCTTGCTGTCGGCAATGGCCGCCAACAAGTTGTTGCTCGACAGTTCGGCAAAGCCTTCCAGGTCGACGATTTGCTCAAACGACAGGGTGTACAGGTCGGCCGGCGAACTCACCAGACCTTCATCGACCAACTGCTCGACGCTTTTTTCACCCAGGCCTTCAATGTCCATTGCCCGTCGCGAGACAAAATGGATGATCGCCTGCTTCAATTGCGCACCACAGGCTAGTCGCCCGACGCAGCGGTACACCGCACCTTCGCTGACGGTTTCGCGGCCCTTGCTGCGCTTGATCAATTGCGTGCGTTCAACATGGGAGCCGCACACCGGGCAGTTTTGCGGGATGTGCACCGGGCGCGCGTTCTCAGGGCGCCGGTCGAGCACCACTTGCACCACCTGCGGGATCACATCTCCGGCACGGCGAATGATCACGGTGTCGTGAATCATCAGACCCAAGCGTGCCACTTCGTCCATGTTGTGCAACGTGGCATTAGACACGGTCACGCCCGCCACCTTGACTGGCTTCAGGCGTGCAACCGGAGTGACCGCTCCTGTGCGCCCGACCTGGAATTCAACATCCAGCAATTCAGTCAGTTCTTCCATTGCCGGGAATTTATGGGCGATTGCCCAGCGCGGTTCACGGGCACGAAAACCCAGTTCGCGTTGCGAGGCCAGGCTGTTGACCTTGAACACCACGCCATCGATTTCATACGCCAACGAGGCACGACGCTCACCAATATCACGGTAGTAGTCCAGGCACTCGGCAATGCCTTTGGCCAGTTTCAACTCGTGACTGATGGGCATGCCCCACTGCTGCAACTGCTTGAGATTGCCAATGTGCGTATCGGCAAACTCTTCAGAAACTTGCCCCAACCCATAGCAGCAAAACTCCAGCGGACGGCTGGCGGTGATTTTCGAATCCAACTGGCGCAGGCTGCCAGCCGCTGCGTTACGCGGGTTGGCAAAGGTCTTGCCACCCGCCGCCAGCTGGGCTTCATTGAGGCGGTCAAAACCCGCCTTGGACATAAACACCTCACCGCGCACTTCAAGCACCGCAGGCCAGCCGCTGCCCTGCAACTTGAGCGGGATGTTGCGCACGGTGCGCACGTTGATGCTGATGTCTTCACCGGTGGTGCCATCACCGCGGGTGGCACCGCGCACCAGAACACCGTCCTGATACAGCAGGCTGACCGCCAGACCGTCTAGCTTGGGCTCGCAGCTGTATTCAACTTCTGCACCGCCGCCAAACAGGTCGCCAGCCGGCAAATCGAGCCCCTCGCTGACACGCCGATCAAATTCGCGCATGTCGGTTTCATCAAACGCGTTGCCCAGGCTCAGCATGGGCACTTCGTGACGCACTTGAGTAAAGGCCGACAACGCCGCACTGCCTACGCGCTGGGTCGGCGAATCTGCCGTCACCAGTTCCGGGTGCTCCGCTTCCAGGGCTTTAAGCTCACGAAACAGCCGGTCGTACTCAGCGTCCGGGATGCTCGGCTCGTCGAGGACGTGGTAGCGGTAGTTATGCTGATCCAGTTCAGCGCGCAGCTCTAGAATGCGGGTGTTGGCGGCGGTCATGGGGATTTTCTCTCACAAAGCAAATGAGCAGCCGAGGCTGCTCATGTGTTAATTCATAGTGCACTCAGCGGGAGCGATCACACGGCCCCCACGGCTTTAGCGTTTTTGAGTCAGGGCACGACGCTCGAATTCGACGATGCGCTGGCGGTAATGCTCAATGGTCTGAGCCGTCAACACGCTGCGCTGGTCGTCTTTGAGTTCGCCGTTGAGCTCCTGGGACAACTTGCGCGCTGCTGCCACCATCACATCAAACGCCTGCTTGGGATGACGCGGGCCTGGCAAGCCGAGGAAGAAGCTCACCGCTGGCGTGCTGAACAGATCGATGTCGTCCAGATCGAACACGCCCGGTTTCACGGCGTTGGCCATGGAGAACAAGACTTCGCCGTTGCCAGCCATGCTTTCGTGACGGTGGAAAATATCCATTTCACCGAAACGCAAGCCGCTCTCAAGAATGTTTTGCAGCAGCGCCGGGCCTTTGAAGCCTGCCGGATCACGGCTGATAACGCTGATGACCAGCACTTCTTCGGTTGCCGGTGCGGGCTCTTTGCTTTCTGCCGCAGCCACTGCTGGCGTCTGACGCCCGCGTGGCTTGGTTTCAACAGGAGCATCATCGTCACGCGCACTGAAGCTTGGACCGTCATCATCAAGATCGAGGTTGAGGTTCAAATCACCCTGGCTCGGCTCACTGGAGCGTTTACCGCGCTTGGAGGACTTCTCACGGGGCGGCATGCTCACCGATGGCAGGTCATGCTCATCGAGCTGCGGCTCTTTGTGATCCGGCGTATCCAGAACCCGTGACGGGCCTAACAGCTCGGCGCTGTTTTCCTCGTCGGGCACATTGGAAAAACTGCGGTCAAGACGAAACTTGAGCTTCCCTTTACCGCCACGCATACGACGCCAGCCGTCAAAAAGAATACCGGCGATGACCACTATGCCGATGACTATCAGCCACTCGCGCAGACCGATTTCCATGTAATCCCGTGCCCCTAAAAAAATGATTCTATGAAGAAGAGCCTAAAGCCCTTTAAAACGTGGCGCCAACTCTATGTTCTGAATGGCGTTTTTCCACGTGCAAAAAAATTAGACGCTAAATTAACACGACCAAAGATAACTTTACACCGTCTGTCACCTTGAGTTAGGCCCATGTAGCCGCTGACCTACACGTCTCATCAGCAAAATCTGTAGGGATTTTCTTACATGAAGAAAATTTTATCCCTACTTGCTTATAGCTCATGCGTCGACCATTGCCATTGCTTCCTCAACATCAACCGCAACAAGACGTGAACAACCTGGCTCATGCATCGTCACCCCCATCAACTGATCGGCCATTTCCATGGCGATTTTGTTGTGGGTGATGTAGATGAATTGCACAGTCTGGGACATCTCTTTAACCAACCGCGCATAGCGCCCCACGTTCGCGTCATCAAGCGGTGCATCAACTTCGTCGAGCATGCAGAACGGCGCCGGATTGAGTTTAAAAATGGCAAAAACCAGTGCCAGAGCCGTCAATGCCTTCTCCCCACCGGACAGCAAATGAATCGTGCTGTTCTTTTTGCCCGGCGGCCTCGCCATGATAGTTACCCCTGTATCGAGTAAATCTTCGCCCGTCAGTTCCAAATAAGCGCTGCCACCACCGAAAACTTTTGGGAAAAGCGCCTGTAATCCACCATTTATCTGATCAAAGGTGTCTTTGAAGCGGCTCCGGGTTTCTTTATCAATCTTGCGAATAACGTTTTCCAGTGTGTCCAGTGCTTCGACCAGATCGGCATCCTGGGCATCCAGATAACGCTTACGCTCGGACTGCTGCTGGTATTCATCAATGGCCGCGAGGTTAATCGCACCCAAACGCTGAATGCGCGCAGCAATCCGCTCTAGTTCCTCTTCGGCCTGCTGCTCATTGAGTTCGTTACTCAATGTTGCCAGCACCCCGTGCAAGTCATAGCCGTCCGCCAGCAACTGATCTTGCAAGGCCGTACGCCGAACTGTCAGCGCCTGCCATTCCATACGCTGCTGCTCAAGCTGGCCACGAATCAGTTGAGACTGTTGCTCGGCCTGGTTGCGGCGCTTTTCAGCGTCGCGCAGTTCACGGTCCGCATCTTCAAGAGCCAATTGCGCAACTTTAAGTTCCTCGTCAACGCTCAGGCGTTTATCCAGCAACTCTTCAAGTTTAAGGCGCAGCTCTTCAAGGGGAGCTTCGCCCTCCTCCAGATTGAGGGTGAGCTGCTCACGCTTTTCAGCGAGCCGCTCAGATTGCAGCTCCAGCCGCTCAAGCGCCTGGCGGGTCGAGTCGTGCTGTGCCCTGAGTGAACCCAAGCGCACCGCCAATTGGTGGGCGTGATCCTTGTGCTGACGGGCTTCTTGACGCACCCGGTCAAGGCGTTCGCGTAAGCTGTCGCGCTGGGCCAGCAGCAGTTCGCGCTGCTCGGTGTCAGTGGCCATCGCATCCAGCGCTTGCTGCAAGTTCAGGCGCGCCTCACCAACGTGTTCATGCTCCAGCGCACGCTGCTCGCTGAGCTCGGCCAGCTCTTCGTCAAGCCGCCGACGGCGCAAGGTCAACTGCTCGACCTTGGCTTTGCTGGCAGACAGCTTGGCTTTGATCTCGCCTTGTTGGCGGGCTTCATCCTGCAAGCGGCGACGAACTTGCTCACGCGCGTCTTCTTGAGCGACTTGCTGCTCGCGCAAGCGTTGCAACTGCTCCTCAAGAGTCGCCAGGGTGGCTTCACGCTCTTCGCGCTCAACCCCCAGACGCTGGATTTCCTGGCCGCGGGCCAGCACGCCGCTTTCGGCTTCACTGGCGCGGCGCACACGCAAAAAGTTACGCCCGACCCAATAACCGTCACGGCTGATCAGGCTTTGACCGTCGGCCAGTTGCCCGCGCGCTGCCAGTGCCTGCTCAAGGGTTTCGACCGGTTTGACCTGCCCAAGCCAGGGCGCCAAGTCAAAATCGGCCTCGACTTTATCCAGCAAACTGCCTGCGATACGGCTCGCAGTGGCGTCGGCGCTGAACAGGCGCAAATCGCCCTGGGTAAAGCCCGCCAGATCCACCTGGGAAAAATCATCCACCAACACGGCCTGGAGGTCGGCACCCAGCACCGTTTCGACCGCAAGCTCCCAACCGGCTTCAACCCGCAGGCCTTCGGCCAGACGTGGACGCTCAGCCAGTTGCTGCTCACGCAGCCATTCGCCTGCACCGGCGCCAGGGTCCAACGCAGCTTGCTGCAGCGCTTCAAGGGAAGCCAGACGACCGTTAAGCCGCTGCAACTCGCCCTGAGCCTGCTGCTGGTTTTGCGTGGCTTGCTGCAAGTCGTGACGCACTTGCTCAAGACGCTCGATCACCTGTTCTTCGCTGGCTTGCAGCTCTTCTTGGGTCAGTTCGCTGGTCGCCAGCAACTCGCTCAGTTCAAGGATCGCTGCATCTTCCGGGTCTGCGGCGAGCAAGGCGCGCTCTTCGGCCAAGCGACGCTGGCGTTCAGCCACGCGCTCCATACTGGTTTCCAGTTGCTGGATACGCGCTTGCAGGACTTCGGATTGGCGTTGCGGCTCGGCCGAGCGCAGGTTGAAGGCATCCCACTGCTCTTGCCAGGCATGCATGGTGACTTCGGATTCTTCGAGCGCGGCCGCCGACTCTTCAGCGGCGGCGCTGGTCAGCTCCTGCTCGGGCACCAACATTTCGAGCTCTTCACCCAGCGTTGCCAGCATCGTGCGGTCATGCCCCAGGTGCGACTCGGTTTCAAGACGCGAGCGCTCGGCTTCACGCAAGTCGTCTTGTAACTGACGCAAACGTTGCTGACCATGCTGGATGCTTTGTTCGACGCGGGCGATGTCGCCACCCACCGAATAGAAGCGCCCTTGCACCAAATTAAAGCGTTCTGACAGGTCGTGATGCCCGTCACGCAGGCGTTCGATGCTGGCATCGGCATTGCGCTGTTCAGCGACCAACGCTTCAAAGCTGACTTCTTGATCGCCAATGATCGTTTCGCGCTGCCCCACCTGCTCGTTCAGGTCTTGCCAGCGCAATGCGGACAACTGCGCCTTGAGCTGACGCTCTTCGGCTTTGTATTCCTGGTACTTCTCGGCGGCCTGGGCCTGACGGTGCAGACGCTCAAGCTGTCGACCCAACTCTTCACGCAAGTCGGTCAGGCGCGCGAGGTTTTCGTGGGTGCGACGAATGCGGTTTTCGGTCTCGCGACGCCGCTCCTTGTACTTGGAGATGCCGGCCGCTTCTTCGATAAAGTTGCGCAGGTCTTCGGGCTTGGACTCGATCAGCTTGGAGATCATGCCCTGCTCGATGATCGAGTAGCTGCGCGGCCCCAGGCCGGTGCCGAGGAAAATATCGGTGATGTCACGACGACGGCATTTGGTGCCGTTGAGGTAGTAAGTGGTCTGGCTGTCGCGGGTCACCTTGCGGCGGATGGATATCTCGGCGTAGGCCGCATATTCGCCCAGCAGCGTGCCGTCGGAGTTATCAAACACCAGTTCAATACTGGCCTGACTCACGGGTTTACGGCTGGTGGAGCCGTTGAAGATGACGTCGGTCATCGACTCGCCGCGCAGGTTTTTAGCCGAGCTTTCGCCCATTACCCAACGCACGGCGTCGATAATGTTCGACTTGCCGCAACCGTTGGGGCCGACCACCGCCGCCATATTGCTCGGAAAGTTAACCGTTGTCGGGTCAACGAAGGATTTGAAGCCCGCCAGTTTGATGCACTTGAGACGCACGTTCAGGCAACCGTCAAGGCGGACAACACCAGGTCACAGCTGCGCTGAGCATATCGGCTCAGTACGACACGAATTTGCGAAAAATCCCGCGCCAGAACCGCCTCAAGCAGCTCTGCGAATAGCGCCAGAAACTCGCTCATCTCGGCCTTGCGCTGTTCCAGTGCCAGGTAATAGGCACGGCTCATGGCCGGGTGCAGGTTCTCGACGGTTTCTTGCAGGTACGGGTTATCGGCAAACGGGTAGGCAGCGCGCATTACGTTGAAGCTGTCTTCAACAAAGGCGCTGATGTCCTGGCGCTCGTAGCTGTCGACCAGACGCTGCTGGATTTGCAGGAAAGGCCCCAGGTCAGACGGCGCTGTCCAGCGCTGCGCAACGGCATTGCCGAGCAGGATGTACATCTCGCTCATCAACGTACACAGGCTTTGGACCTTGTGCGCAGTGAGCTCGGTGACATGTGCGCCACGCCGTGGAAGGATCGCGATCAAGTGTCGACGCTCCAGGATCAACAACGCTTCGCGCACAGAGCCGCGGCTGACATTGAGCGCCAGCGTTACCTTCTGTTCTTGAATGCGTTCTCCAGGCTTGAGCTCGCCACGAATAATCCGCTCAGCGAGGTGGTGAGCTATTTGCTCGGCGAGGCTATCCGGCGCCTTGAACGTCATGTTGTACCTTCAAAATCTTCGATCAGTGCAGGCGGCGGAGTGTAACGCACTTGCGCGGTGCAAGCAGAGTGTCTCGGGCGCCGAATGTGGCACGAAATAAGCAAATAAAGCGTGTCGTGATCAATCACCGGGATGACTCACTGGCATTTCTTGACCCTGAAGTCAGCAATGACTAGATTCAATTCATCCCGCCCGATAAAAATAGTGCAGTGCGAGGCCGCCCGTGATCCAGTTTTTAGTTAATCAGACGCTACGCACTGAACACGCACTGGACCCCAACCTCACGGTACTCAATTACCTGCGTCAGCACCTGCACAAACCCGGCACCAAGGAAGGCTGTGCCAGCGGTGATTGCGGCGCCTGCACAGTGGTTGTTGGTGAGTTGCATACTGACGAGCAAGGCACTGAAGGCCTGCGCTATCGCAGCCTCAATGCCTGCCTGACCTTCGTTTCGACCTTGCATGGCAAGCAGTTGATCAGCGTTGAAGACCTCAAACACCAGGGCCAGCTCCACAGCGTGCAGCAGGCGATGGTCGACTGCCACGGCTCGCAATGCGGCTTTTGTACGCCCGGCTTTGTCATGTCGCTGTTTGCCCTGCAAAAAAACAGCCCTGACGCCAACCACCAGCAGGCCCACGAAGCACTGGCCGGCAACCTCTGCCGCTGCACCGGCTATCGACCAATTCTGGCCGCCGCGGCGCAAGCCTGCCACTCAGCGCCTGCGGACCAATTTGATGCGCAACACGGAGCAACCCTGGCCAAACTCAAGGCCATCCGCCCTGTCGGCGCCAGCGAGCTTAATAACGGCGACAACCGTTGCCTGCTGCCCCTTACCCTTGACGAGCTGGCTCGGGCCTATGCAGCGCATCCACAGGCGCGCCTGCTGGCGGGCGGGACCGACTTGGCGCTGGAGGTCACGCAACTTCACCGCAGCCTGCCTGTAATGATTGCTCTGGGGCAGATTGCCGAGCTAAAGCGCATCGAACGCTTTGCAGATCGCCTCGAAGTCGGCGCCGCAGTGACCCTCGTAGACATCTACCAAACGCTTAACGCCGAATACCCGGACTTCGGCGAACTGTTACAGCGTTTTGCCTCGCTGCAAATTCGTAACCAAGGCACTTTGGGCGGCAACATCGGCAACGCTTCGCCCATTGGTGATTCGCCCCCCCTGCTGATCGCCCTCGGCTCACAACTGGTCTTACGCAAAGGGGCTACACGTCGCACGCTGGCGCTGGAAGATTACTTTCTGGACTACCGGGTGACCGCTCAAGCTGAAGGCGAATTCATCGAGAAAATCGTCATCCCGCGCGCCAAGGCCAGCCATCTGTTTCGCGCCTATAAAATCTCCAAGCGACTGGATGACGACATCAGCGCCGTGTGCGCCGCGTTCAATCTGCACATCGAAAATGGCGTGGTGATGGAAGCCCGTGTGGCCTTCGGCGGCATGGCGGCCACACCCAAACGCGCCAGCGCCTGCGAGGCCGTCTTGCACAAAGCGCCCTGGAACAGCGCAACGGTGGAGCGAGCCTGCAACGCCTTGTCGCTGGATTTCAGCCCGCTCTCGGACTTTCGCGCCAGCCAGGAATATCGCTTGCTGTGCGCGCAAAACCTGTTGCGAAAATACTTTATCGAACAGCAAACCCCGGACCTTCAAACGCGGGTAACGGCTTATGTCTAACTCTCACGCGATCGAAATGTCCCAGGCTGAACTGAGCGCCCTGTTTGCCCAGGATTTGAAAACCGGTGTGGGCCGCAGCGTCAAACATGACAGCGCAGATAAACATGTGTCGGGCGAGGCACAGTACATCGATGACCGGCTGGAATTCCCCAACCAGTTGCACGTGTACGCGCGTTTGTCTGACCGCGCCCACGCACGCATCATCCGCATCGATACCGCGCCCTGCTATGCCTTTGCCGGTGTGCGACGGGTGATCACCCACGAGGACATCCCCGGCCTCAAAGACATCGGCCCGCTGTTTCCGGGCGATCCGTTATTGGCCATCGATACCGTGGAGTTTGTCGGGCAGCCGGTACTAGCGGTGGCCGCCAGCGACCTGGACGCCGCCCGCAAGGCAGCAATGGCGGCCGTGATCGAGTACGAAGACCTTGAGCCAGTACTTGATGTCGTAGAAGCACTGCGCAAAAAACACTTTGTGCTCGACAGCCATACTCACCAACGTGGCGACGCCAGCACCGCGCTGAGACAGGCCACCCATCGGCTGCAAGGTCAACTGCACATCGGTGGGCAAGAGCATTTTTACCTTGAAACACAGATCTCTTCAGTCATGCCCACTGAAGACGGCGGCATGATCGTGTATTGCTCAACCCAGCACCCGACCGAGATCCAGAAGCTGGTGTCCGAAGTGCTGGGCGTACCGATGAATAAAGTCGCGGTAGACATGCGCCGCATGGGCGGCGGCTTTGGTGGCAAAGAGACCCAGGCGGCCAGCCCCGCGTGCTTGTGTGCGGTGGTTGCGCACCTGACCGGGCAACCAACCAAGATGCGCCTGCCACGCAGCGAAGACATGCAGATGACCGGCAAGCGTCACCCTTTTTATATCGAGTACGACGTCGGCTTCGATGACAACGGGCGGCTGCAAGGTATCCAACTGGACCTGGCGGCCAACTGCGGCTACTCGCCCGACTTGTCAGGGTCCATTGTTGACCGCGCCATGTTTCACGCCGACAACGCGTATTACTTGGGCGATGCCACAATCCATGGGCACCGCTGCAAAACCAACACGGCCTCCAATACGGCGTATCGCGGCTTCGGCGGCCCGCAAGGCATGGTCGCCATTGAAGAAGTCATGGACCGGATTGCCCGCCATTTGCACATGGACCCGCTGGCGGTGCGCAAAGTCAATTATTACGGTAAAACCGAGCGCAACGTGACTCACTATTACCAAACCGTGGAGCACAACTTGCTCCATGAAATGACCGCCGATCTCGAAGCCAGCAGCCAATACGCGGAGCGTCGCGCGGCGATCAAGGCCTTCAATGCCAGCAGCCCGATCCTGAAAAAAGGCCTGGCCCTCACCCCGGTCAAATTCGGCATTTCGTTCACTGCCAGCTTTCTCAACCAGGCCGGAGCGCTGATACACATTTACACCGATGGCAGCATTCACTTGAACCACGGCGGCACAGAAATGGGCCAGGGCCTGAATATCAAGGTCGCGCAAGTGGTGGCCGAGGTGTTTCAGGTGGAGGTCGACCGCGTGCACATCACCGCCACTCATACCGAGAAAGTGCCCAACACCTCACCCACGGCGGCCTCCAGCGGAGCAGACCTGAATGGCAAGGCAGCGCAAAATGCGGCGCAAACCATCAAGCAACGCTTAATTGAGTTTGCCGCAGAAAAGTACCAAGTCAGCGCCCAGGACGTGGTGTTCCATAACGGATTGGTACGCATCGGTGAACAGATTCTGAGTTTTGCAGCACTGATCCAGCAGGCCTACTTCGGCCAAGTCTCGCTCTCCAGTACCGGCTATTACAAAACCCCGAAGATTTTTTACGACCGCAGCCAGGCCCGTGGCCGGCCGTTTTACTACTACGCTTTTGGGGTTGCCTGCGCAGAGGTGATCGTCGACACCCTGACCGGGGAATACAA
This sequence comes from Pseudomonas sp. FSL R10-0399, assembly GCF_009600165.1. Taxonomy (NCBI): domain Bacteria; kingdom Pseudomonadati; phylum Pseudomonadota; class Gammaproteobacteria; order Pseudomonadales; family Pseudomonadaceae; genus Pseudomonas; species Pseudomonas sp. FSL R10-0399. Next base: position 20,023 of record NZ_WIWK01000051.1, on the reverse strand, counting down.
AATGTTACGTACCGACATCCTGCATGACGTGGGCGCTTCGCTGAACCCGGCCATTGATGTGGGCCAGGTTGAAGGCGGCTATGTGCAGGGCGTGGGCTGGCTGACCAGCGAAGAACTGGTGTGGAACGCCAAGGGCAAGCTGCTGACCAGCGGCCCGGCCAGCTACAAGATCCCGGCGGTTTCCGACATGCCGATGGATCTGCGGGTGAAATTGGTCGAAAACCGCAAAAACCCGGAAGACACGGTGTTCCATTCCAAAGCCGTGGGCGAGCCGCCGTTTATGCTCGGCATTGCCGCGTGGTGCGCGATAAAAGACGCGGTCGCGAGCCTCGCCGATTATCGTGTGCAACCTGATATTGATACGCCTGCCACGCCGGAACGGGTCTTGTGGGGCTGTGAGCAAATGCGTCGACACGTCGCGGGAGACAAGCATGAATGACTGGATCCGCGCACTGGCCGATTTGCAGCAACAGGGCGAACCGAGCGTACTGGTCACGCTTATCGAAGAACAAGGCTCAACGCCCCGGAATGCGGGAGCAAAGATGCTGATCAGCGCGAGCCAGATTTACGACACCATCGGTGGTGGCCATCTGGAATTTAAAGCCATGCACATCGCCCGCGAGATGCTCGCTGCCCACTCACAAGGGCCGCACCTGCAGCGCTTCAGCCTCGGCGCCAGTCTTGGTCAATGCTGTGGCGGCGTGGCCGTGCTGCTGTTTGAACCCATGGGTCAGGTGCAAGCACACATAGCGGTGTTCGGCGCCGGGCATGTCGCCCGCGCACTGGTGCCCCTGCTGGCCAGCCTGCCCTGCCGCGTGCGCTGGATTGATTCGCGGGAGCAAGAATTCCCGGCATTGATACCGGCCGGAGTACGCAAAATAGTCTGCGAAGATCCGGTAGATGAAATCAATACGCTGCCTGCGGGTTGCTACTGCATCGTCATGACGCATAATCACGCCCAGGACCTGGAACTCAGCGCCGCCCTGCTCAAACGCAACGACTTTGCCTACTTCGGCTTGATTGGCTCAAAAACCAAGCGCATGAAGTTTGAACATCGCCTGCGTGAGCGCGGCATCAGCGCCGACCCTCTGCAGCGTATGCGCTGCCCGATGGGCTTAAATGAGGTGAAGGGCAAGTTACCGATTGAAATCGCGATCTCCATCGCCGGCGAAATTATCGCCACTTATAACGCCCACTTCGGCCAGCACACTGCCTGCGCCGAACCGATTGGCGCTGAACCCCTTACACAATTGCTGGCGTCTTCGCGACGCAGCCATGCCACGCACTGAGAGTTGTTATGACCTGTAAAGCCTATCGCGCCGCCATTCTGCACAGCATCGCCGACCCCGCCGAAGTCGGGATCGAGGCCTCCTACGAGTATTTTGAAGATGGCCTGCTGGTGGTCGAGGACGGCAAAATTACCGCGCTGGGCAATGCCGCAGACCTGCTCGCCTCACTGCCTGCCGACACTGACATTACCTTCTACAGCGATGCGCTGATTACTCCGGGCTTTATCGACACCCATATCCACTTCCCACAGACCGGGATGATTGGCGCCTACGGCGAACAGTTGCTCGACTGGTTGAACACCTACACGTTCCCGTGCGAAAACCAGTTCGCCGACAAGGCACATGCCGAGAAGGTCGCGGATATTTTCCTGAAAGAGCTGCTACGCAACGGCACAACCACAGCCCTGGTCTTCGGCAGTGTGCACCCGCAATCGGTGGACGCCCTGTTCGAAGCCGCCCAACGTCTGGACCTGCGCCTGATCGCAGGCAAAGTCATGATGGACCGCAATGCGCCGGAGTATCTGACAGATACTGCCGAATCTGGCTACAACGACAGCAAGGCGCTGATTGAGCGCTGGCACCGTCAAGGCCGCTTGCACTACGCCGTGACCCCGCGTTTCGCGCCGACCAGCACGCCAGAGCAACTAAGCCTGGCGGGCAAGTTGTTGAGCGAATACCCGGACGTGTATTTGCACACCCATATCAGCGAAAACCTTCAGGAAATCGAGTGGGTAAAATCGCTGTTCCCGGAGCGCAAGGGCTATCTGGACGTGTACGACCATTACCAACTCTTGGGCGAACGTTCGGTCTTTGCCCACGGCGTACACCTGTGCGACGAAGAATGCGCACGCCTGGCTGAAACCGGCTCCGCCGTGGCCTTCTGCCCGACGTCCAACCTGTTTCTGGGCAGTGGCCTGTTCAACTTGCCGATGGCCGAAAAGCACAAGCTCAATGTTGGCCTGGGCACCGACGTAGGCGCCGGGACAAGCTTCTCGCTGCTTAACACCCTGAACGAAGCCTACAAGGTCATGCAATTGCAAGGCGCACGCCTCAACCCGTTCAAGTCGCTGTATTTGGCTACCCTGGGTGGGGCGCGGGCGCTGCGCCTGGAAGACAAGATCGGCACGCTGAAACCGGGTACCGACGCAGACTTTGTGGTACTGGACTACAACGCTACGCCGCTGATGAGCTATCGCCTGCAGCAATCCAAAGACATCGCCGACACGTTGTTTGTGTTGATGACCTTGGGGGATGACCGCACGGTTGAGCAGACGTACGCGGCAGGGAACCTGGTGCATCAGCGTTAAGGGACTGGCAAAAACACTTGTAGTCGCTGACGAGGGACGAGGCTGCGATGCGCGGGCGCAGGACCGCCTTATGGGGCCGCTTCGCAACCCATCGCAGCCTCGTGCCTCGTCAGCGACTACAGGTTAGCGATGGCTTTTGCCTTTGGTTTGCAGCAGGTGCGAGAACACTGCATGCAGATCGTCCGAGGCGCCTTCTTCGTCGAGGTTGAGTTTGCTGTCGATGTGGTCCATGTGATGCATCATCAGGTCCACTGCCAGCGCACCGTCACGGGCTTCGATGGCATCGATCAGTTGCATGTGCTCGTCGTAGGAACAGTGTGAGCGGTTGCCGCTTTCGTACTGGGCAATAATCAACGATGTTTGCGACACCAGGCTGCGCTGGAAGCTGATCAGCGGCGCATTTTTAGCGGCTTCAGCCAGCTTCAAGTGAAACTCGCCCGACAACCGAATACCTGCACCACGATCGCCCCGCGAGAAACTGTCGCGCTCGTCCTCGACCATTTTGCGCAACTCAGCCAGATCGTCCGCCGTGGCATGAACCACGGCCAATTCCGTAATGGCTTTTTCCACCAGACGGCGGGCAAGAAAAACCTGGCGCGCTTCTTCAACACTCGGGCTGGCTACCACTGCGCCACGATTGGGGCGCAGCAACACAACCCCTTCATGGGCCAGGCGCGAGAGTGCTCGACGGATAATGGTCCGACTCACGCCAAAGATTTCGCCCAGCGCCTCTTCGCTCAATTTTGTGCCCGGTGCCAGACGCTGTTCGAGAATGGCCTCGAAGATATGCGCGTAGACAATATCGTCCTGGGTTCCGCTGCGACCGGCCTTGCCGGCGCGGGTGGGTTTCTTGAGAGGCTGCAACTGTTCGTTCATGGGCACTCGAATGGGAAAAGCGGCGGCAAATTGAGCGTTACGTTTATACGTAAACGGGCCTCGCTGACAATGAATTAATGCAAGAAAACAGGCCGCATTGTACACAAGCCCGAGTGTATGCACGACTGTATGGCCGTTTGATATCCCGGCTGTATTGCAATGAAATGTTACTTTTGCGTTTAGGCTTGCGCTCTGTTCACTGTCTTATCAAGAACAGCTTTTGCAGAGCACTCTGCCCAGTACAAGGAATTGCGTTTTATGACCGACGCCACTCAGCCACGCTTGCACCCGTTGGCCGACACCTCACCTTCTGCGGTGGTCGCGGGTTTCATTGCAATGATGACCGGCTATACCAGCTCATTGGTGCTGATGTTTCAAGCAGGCCAGGCAGCAGGTTTGACCAGCGGACAAATCTCTTCATGGATTTGGGCGCTGTCCATTGGTATGGCCATTTGCAGCATAGGCTTATCCCTGCGTTATCGCACCCCCATTACCATCGCTTGGTCAACGCCCGGCGCCGCGCTGCTGATTACCAGTTTGGGGGGCGTCAGTTACCACGAGGCCATCGGTGCGTACATCACGTGTGCCGTGCTGGTGATTATCTGTGGGGTGACCGGGAGTTTTGAGCGCCTGGTCAAACGCATTCCGGCATCCCTGGCTGCGGCATTGCTGGCCGGTATCTTGTTCAAGATCGGTAGCGAGATATTTGTCGCTGCGCAGCATCAGACCGGCCTGGTGATCGGCATGTTTTTCACCTACCTGATCGTCAAACGCCTGTCGCCGCGCTACGCGGTATTGGCAGCGCTGGTGATTGGCATCGTGATTTCGGGGTTGCTCGGGCTGCTGGATTTCAATGGTTTCGCCCTGGAAGTGGCCGTGCCGGTGTGGACCACGCCTTCCTTTTCGCTGGCAGCCACCATCAGCATCGGCATCCCGTTGTTTGTGGTCGCCATGACCTCGCAGAACATGCCGGGCATCGCCGTGCTGCGCGCCGACGGTTACACCGTGCCCGCTTCGCCGCTGATTACCACCACGGGGGTGGCCTCGCTGCTGCTCGCGCCTTTTGGTTCACACGGGATCAACCTGGCGGCCATCAGTGCAGCCATCTGCACCGGGCCACATGCCCATGAAGACCCCAAAAAGCGTTACACCGCGGCCATGTGGTGCGGGATTTTCTATGGCATTGCAGGCATTTTTGGCGCCACATTGGCCGCCTTGTTTGCCGCCTTCCCTAAAGAACTGGTGCTGTCGATTGCGGCCTTGGCACTGTTTGGTTCGATCATCAACGGCCTGACTGTTGCCATGACGGAGTCCAAAGAGCGAGAAGCTGCGCTGGTAACGTTTATGGTCACCGCATCAGGCATGAGCCTGTTCTCGGTCGGCTCGGCGTTCTGGGGCATCGTGGCAGGCGTGTTGACGCTGATGATTTTGAACTGGAAAACCCGCTGAGTCATGGCTCAATGTGGGCTGCGATCTTTTTCAACATCTAAAGATCGCAGTCTTCAGCCGTTTCATTAAATCGCTAAAGCCCCGCCATCAATCGCCAGAGCATGGCCCGTGGTAAATGCTGCACCGTCCGAACACAGGTACAGCACAGCACTCGCGACCTCTTCTACTGTGCCCACTCGCCCGACCGGATGCATCGCCGCAGCAAACTCCGCCTTTCTCGGATCTGCCTCGTATGCGCGGCGGAACATATCTGTGTCAATCACGCCAGGGCACACCGCATTGACGCGGATCTTTTTCTTCGCGTATTCAATGGCCGCCGACTTTGTCAGACCAATCACCGCGTGTTTTGACGCCGAGTAGATACTCATCTTCGGTGCGGCGCCAAGGCCTGCCACAGACGCGGTATTGACGATCGCTCCACCGCCCTGGCTGAGCATCAGAGGCAACTGATATTTCATGCACAACCACACACCTTTAACGTTCACGCCCATGATTGCGTCGAATTCATCCTCTGTACCGTCCGCCAAGCGGCCGTGCTCGATTTCGATGCCAGCATTGTTGAAGGCGTAATCCAGACGGCCATAAGTGCTGAGGGTCTGCTCCATCAAATGCCTGACGTCCGCCTCAAGGGCGACATTGCAACGTACAAATGCTGCGCTGCCACCGGCGGCCTTGATCAGCTCGACAGTGCCCTCCCCGCTCGCGGCATCCAGATCGGCCACAACGACATTCAAGCCCTCGGCCGCGAAGGCCAGTGCCGCGGCCCGCCCGATACCTGCACCGGCCCCGGTCACCACAGCCACTCGCCCGGAAAACGTCATGCTCATTATTCTTATCCTCAAAGGGGAAAATCTGTTTTCAGTGTAGGCACACCCAAACAACTTATTTATCGAAGTGATATAACTCCGCCTACCAACATCACCCCAATTGATGAAAAAGCATTCGTAAGATCATGTTCGCTTGCCGACACGGCCCAGAACGTCTATCAACCTCCTTTGCCTTAATGATGAGTGCCTACGATGACCGCCGAGACTAACCGCCAATTCCTTCTCGCCAAACGCCCCGTCGGCGCAGTAACCCGCGACATTTTCACCTACCAACAGGTGCCTGTGGCTGAGCCCGGCGATGGGCAAATCGTGGTTAAAAATGAATACCTGTCCCTCGACCCCGCAATGCGCGGGTGGATGAATGAAGGCAAGTCCTACATCCCCCCTGTGGCTCTTGGGGACGTGATGCGCGCTTTGGGCGTCGGCAAAGTCGTTGCCTCGAAGCATCCGGACTTTAGCGTCGGTGATTACGTGAACGGCGCGCTGGGTGTGCAGGATTACTTCGTTGGGGAAACCCGCGGTTTCTACAAAGTTGATCCCAAACTGGTGCCTTTGCCGGTGTACTTGTCAGCGCTGGGCATGACCGGCATGACCGCCTACTTCGCATTGCTCGACATTGGAGCACCGAAAGCCGGAGACACTGTGGTGATTTCTGGTGCTGCGGGCGCCGTTGGCAGCATTGCCGGGCAAATCGCCAAGCTCAAGGGCTGTCATGTGGTCGGTATAGCAGGCGGGAAAGACAAATGCGCCTACCTGATTGACGAACTGGGTTTTGACGGCGTGATTGACTACAAGAACGAAGACGTTCTCGCCGGCCTGAAACGTGAATGCCCTAAAGGGGTCGACGTGTATTTCGACAACGTGGGCGGCGATATTCTGGACGCGGTGCTCAGTCGCTTGCGCTTCAAGGCGCGCGTAATCATCTGCGGTGCGATCAGTCAGTACAACAATAAGGAATCCGTCAAAGGGCCGGCCAACTATCTGTCATTGCTGGTCAATCGTGCGCGTATGGAAGGGTTTGTGGTGATGGACTATGCCGACCGTTACGCTGCGGCCGCACAAGAAATGGCTGTTTGGCTGAGCAAAGGGCAATTGAAAAGCAAGGAGCACATTGTTGAAGGGCTGGAGACCTTCCCTGAAAACCTGCTCAAGCTGTTCAGCGGGGAAAACTTCGGCAAGTTGGTACTGAAGGTTTAAACCCCATGTCGCCGCAGCCCGGGCTGCGGCGACATCACTGGCGAGCTTAAGCTATTTCGGCAACCACGGCAGCCAATGCTTTGCCCGGATCAGCCGCTTGGCTGATCGGGCGACCAATAACCAGGTAATCAGAACCCGCATCCAACGCCTGACGTGGAGTCAAAATGCGACGCTGGTCATCCTGAGCACTGCCAGCAGGACGAATCCCTGGCGTTACCAATTGCAGCGACGGGTGTGCGGCCTTCAGCGCTTGCGCTTCCAGAGCCGAGCACACCAGCCCATCCATACCGGCCTTTTGTGCCAAAGCAGCCAAACGCAACACTTGCTCTTGTGGCTCGATGTCCAGGCCGATGGCAGCGAGGTCCTCACGCTCCATGCTGGTCAATACCGTGACACCAATCAACAACGGTTGCGGGCCGGTACGCTTGTCCAGCTCTTCACGGCAGGCAGCCATCATGCGCAAGCCGCCCGAACAGTGAACGTTAACCATCCACACGCCCATCTCGGCAGCAGCCTTTACGGCCATCGCGGTGGTGTTGGGGATGTCATGGAATTTTAGGTCCAGAAAAACCTCAAAGCCTTTGTTACGCAACGTACCGACAATCTCAGCAGCGCAACTGGTGAACAGCTCTTTGCCCACTTTTACGCGGCACAGTTTCGGGTCCAACTGATCAGCCAATTTCAGTGCGGCGTCACGCGTTGGGTAATCCAGGGCGACGATGATAGGAGTCTGGCAGTCGGACATTAGCGGGTTCTCAGGCTGGTCGAAATCGGCGCGCATTGTAGCGGAAGCCGCCGCCTACCGGCACCCGATGATCGTATTTTCATGACTTTAATCATCTTGAGGTGATCACACGCGCACGAAAAAATAACCGGCCTACAATGAAATCACTGATTACTCACACACTTAACGGGATAGACAGCACAACGCTTCGCAAATTTTTTGCTCAGCCACGTGCCCTTCAAGGAGAACACAATGCCCTGGTATGGTTGGATAATACTCATCGTAGTCATCGGCGCTATAGTTGGCGGCCTGATGACCCTGCGTGACACCGCCGACAAAGTGGAACTGACCGATGAGCAGCGCAAACGCGTTGCTGAACGCAATGCTGAAATGGACGCAAAAGAATCAAAGGACCGGTAAAACGTGGGCAGTCCTCAGCGCTCGTTCAAGGATGAGCTCTGAGGACAAATGCCTATACACAAATGCACGAAGTGTCTGTGCAATGGCTCGAAACTCAGGGCTATGATGCGTCATTGCATTAAGAGGCTGCAGCCATGCGTTACTCACCCGACCACAAAGCCCTGACGCATCAACGCATTATTAAAGAAGCCGCCTGCCTGTTTCGACGTGACGGGATTGGAGCAACCGGCCTGCAGCCCCTGATGAAATCACTGGGCCTGACCCACGGTGGCTTTTACGCTCACTTCGCCTCTAAAAACGAACTGGTTGAAAAAGCCCTGCAACAGGCAGCATATGAAGTCGATGGCCTGTGTGCCGATATATTCAGCCAGCCGCAGCCGCTGCATGTGTTTATTGATGCTTACCTGTCGCAATGGCACGTGACCTCGCCCCATGAAGGCTGCCCATTGCCAACCATGTCTGCAGAAATGGCACAGCAAGGACATGCCAGCCCGACGACCGACAGCATTATCAACGCAAGGCTCAAACAAATCGAAAGCACGCTGCCGGGCACAGAGGCGCAAGATCAGAGCATCATGATATTCGCCAGCTTGGTGGGCGCATTGGTGCTTGCCCGAAGCGTTGAAAGTGACGCGTTAAGAGAAAAAATCCTGGATGTAACACGTAAAACACTGAAGCAATCAGTCGAGTAAAAGCGGCTGCAAACAAAAAAGGCCAGTCATTGACTGGCCTTCTGCATTCCCGCGCTTTACTTAGTTAACGGCAACCCGATCCCGGTTTTTGTCGAAAATGGCCTTGCCTATGCCTTTGACTTCCAGCAACTCATCAGCCGAAGCAAAAGCACCGTTTGCCTCACGGTAAGCAACGATTGCTTTAGCCTTGGCGGCACCAACGCCGGACAGTTCGCGCTGAAGTGTCGCCTCATCTGCCGTATTGAGGTTGATTGTCATCACTTGAACATCAGGTGAAGCCGCCGCAGCCACGACCGGTGCACCTGCTTCGGCCACAGGAGCAGCATGAGTCACGCTGGAAACACCGACCATCAAAGCCAAAAACATCGAAGAGAGAAAGGCAATACGCATAAGTGACACTCCAATACATCGTTAAGTGGAAACAGCTTTCCTGAGCTGTACTCCAAACTTAGGCGATGGTTGGAGGGTGTCAAAAATGTGTCAGTTGCAGGGTGTGTATTGACTAGGGCTCAGTCCGATGCTGCAGGTGAATCCAGTCCACAATTTCACCCTCAGGTGAATATCCACTGACTGTTTCACGTAACAATTGTCGAACTCGTGGATAGTCGTCCTGATCTACTGCGTCAAGCAATTGTTCAAGTTTTTGCTTGAGTTCACTCCAAGACAACATGTCCTCATTGGCACACATGATCATTGGATGCTGCGTAGCGATTACGTTGTCGCCAATCAGCAATTCTTCGTAAAGCTTTTCTCCAGGACGAAGCCCTGTGAATTCGATTTCAATGTCGCCATGCAAGTTCTTATCGGAGCGCACGCTTAGACCTGAAAGATGGATCATCTTCTCAGCCAGTTCGACAATGCGTACCGGCTCACCCATATCAAGAACAAAGACATCACCACCCTGCCCCATGGAGCCGGCCTGGATAACCAATTGGGCCGCCTCAGGAATGGTCATGAAGTATCGGGTAATCTTAGGATGAGTGACAGTCAGTGGGCCACCGGCTTTGATCTGCTTATGGAATAGAGGAATCACTGAACCCGATGAGCCCAACACATTGCCGAAACGAACCATAGTGAAACGAGTTTTATTGACCCTGACTACGTTTGAATTATCGCCCAGCAAGACAGGGGCCACCTCATGGCTGAGAGCCTGAAGCGTCATCTCAGCTAATCGCTTGGTACTCCCCATCACATTGGTCGGGCGTACGGCCTTGTCTGTGGAGATCAAAACAAAGTTCTCCACTCCTGCCTGAAGGGCTGCCTGAGCAGTGTTGAGTGTGCCGATAACGTTATTAAGGACCCCTTCCGCGATATTGTGCTCAACCATGGGCACATGCTTATAAGCCGCAGCGTGATAAACCGTATCAACCTTCCAGGTATTCATCAGATCGAGCAGCTTCTGAGAATTCCGAACCGATCCCAAAATCGGTAGCACTTTAACCGAGAGCGATTCGCGACTCACCTGTTGCTCAAGCTCAGAAAGGATGCTGTAAAGATTGAACTCGCTGTGTTCGAACAGTAATAACGTTGTTGGGTTCAACGACAGAATCTGACGACATAGCTCAGAGCCAATTGAGCCTCCCGCGCCCGTGACTAAAACACATTGACCTTTGATGCAATGCTCCAATAAATCCGCCTGTGCGGGCACTGCATCACGTCCCAGTAAATCAGCGATATCCACTTCCTGGATATCGTCAACCTTGACCCGGCCGCTTGCCAAGTCCATGAAGCCGGGAACACTGCGTACATGCAGCGCAAAGCCCTCTAGCAATCCCAATATCTCGCGACGACGTGCACGTGATGACGAAGGAATGGCCAAAAGTAGTTCTTGAGCGCCAGTTCGATCGATCATCTGCTGCATATTTTCAGGCTTGAAAACCTGCAAGCCTGAAATAACTCGATCAGCAATGCTTTCATCATCATCAATGAAAGCCACGGGCCGCATCAGCCGGCCCATGCGCAATGCAGCAACCAACTGGTTACCCGCAGCACCCGCACCGTAAATAGCGACTCGTGGTAGTCCATCATCACGACTGGTAAAAGGCACGTGTTGGGCTGCGGAAAACCAATCCCCCAAGAAGTACTGACGCATGGCCAAGCGTAAACCGCCCAACATGATCAGACTCAGCCACCAATAGTTGAAAATGATCGAGCGCGGAACGACGTTATCGTGATTGCTGTACCAGTACACCACCACCGCCAGGATCAGCGAAGACAAGCTGACTGCTTTAATGATGGCGATGAGGGCATCATTGCCGAAATAGCGCATGACTGCGCGGTACATGCCAAAACGGATAAACAGGGGAATGGCTACTAAAGGCGCGGCGACAAATAGCCAGACATGCGCAGTAACCGGGTTGATCATATCGTCAATCCCCAGTCGAACAACGAAGGCTAACCATAAGGCTAGCCAAACGAGCATGATATCCGATGCTACCTGAATGGCTCGTTTTTGCCGTCGAGACAAATTGAGTAAAAAAGATCTAATTATAGCCATAACATCTTTGAACACCTGTGCAGATCCAAAACCAATACGCAGTCTGCTTTATGCAAACCTAGTACTTATAAAGTAGCACCTGCTTACAAAGATGCTTCCTTCACAACACTGCTCAATATCTCGCATGTCATGTCTATCTCTTGGACTGTCAACGTAGGGTGAACCAAAAACATCATGCTTGTTTCACCTAGTTCTTTGGCGTGTTCAAGACGTTGCGCAGGCCTCCATCCAGTATTGTCAAAAGCCTTTTCAAGATAAACCTCTGAGCACGAGCCTGAAAAGGCAGGTACCCCTTGGGCAACAATTTCATTAAGAATGCGATCACGGGACCAGTCTGCTTTAAGGCACTCAGGGCGCACAAACACGTAGCACTTATAGGCGGCATGAACGTCACTTGCTGCCAGGTCAGGTACCCGAAGAGCAGGTAACTGCTTCGCAGCGTTCCAAATCTGAAGGGCATTATTCAAACGAGTTGCCTGCCAGTCATGCATACGTCGCAACTGAATACGACCTATGACAGCTTGCACCTCCAGCATCCGCCAGTTCGTACCGAAGCTCTCGTGCAGCCAGCGAAATCCGGGGGTATGCTCACGCTCATAGACAGCTTCCCAACTCTTGCCGTGATCTTTGTATGCCCACATATCCAACCAGAGTTGGCGATCATTAGTCGTAACCATGCCCCCCTCACCACCTGTTGTCATGATCTTGTCCTGGCAAAAGGACCAGGCACCGACATGGCCAATAGAACCAACCGGACGGCCTTTGTAATAAGCTCCGTGAGCTTGAGCACAATCCTCAATAATCTTGAGGCCAAACTCATCTGCCAATGCCATGATTGGATCCATATCACATGACCAGCCTGCCAAATGGACACAAATCACCGCTTTAGTGCGAGGAGTCAAAACCTGGCGGATGGTTTCTGCAGTAATATTCTGCGAATTCAAATCCACATCGGCAAAAACTGGTATTGCTCCGGCATTTACAATACTTGAAACTGAAGCCAGGAAAGTGCGAGAGGTTACTATCACCTCATCACCAGTGCCAATACGAAGGGCTTTTAATGCCAAATCCAGGGCGACAGTCCCATTTGCCAAAGCCACGGCATATTCAGTCCCAGACCACGTAGCAAATTCTTTTTCAAAAAAGCGAGTTTCCTGACCAGTCCAATAATTAACTTTATTCGACAAAATCACGGCACGGACTGCATCAGCTTCTTCATCAGAAAAAGAAGGCCATGGAGAAAAATTAGTATTTAGCACAATTAACCTCTGCGTAGACGCTGACCATCAATTATAAGTTTCATGAAGCTTACCATTTAATAATACAGCCAGCCCAAGAATACCCTACACCAAAACCAACACCTACAACTGTTTTGCCCTCAACTAAAACGCCTTTATTTAACGACTCTTTAAGCGCGATAGGAATACTGCTTGAAACAGTATTACCACAGTGTGCAAACTCTGCAATAAACTTTTCAGAGGGCAGTTTAATTCTGCGCCGCAAAGAATCGAGCATAAATTTATTAGCTTGATGAAACGCAAATAAGTCAACCTGATCAATCGTAAATTCATCATCAAACAACGATGTAAATAGCTCAGGTACACGGCGCATAGAAAATTCAAAAATAGCAGAGCCATTCATGTACAAATTGGCATCAGTACGAGAATTTCCACTGTCATCCGTATAAAGATCGGGCTCTAAATTGAGTGCCGCCGGATGGCGAGCGCCTCCAATAGGTACAATTAGATTTTTAGCACCCGCACCATCGGTGCCATAACGAAATCGATCAAGAAACGGGCCACCTGCAGACGCCTGAATCAACGTTGCTGCAGCGGCGTCCCCAAACAAAGTCCTAACACTTTTGTCTGCGGGATGAATAAATTTGCTATAGCTTTCCGCCGTCACTAATAAGATATTTTTTGCTTGCCCTGTTTCAATCAATCCTTTGGCTAACCCCAAACCATAAATAAAACCTGAGCAGCCTTGATTGTAATCAAAAGCTCCGCACAGTGTCGAAAGCCCTAGACGGTACTGCAAAATACAAGCAGTAGCAGGCAAAAAGTAATCTGGGCTTTGAGTACACAGAATAATAAAATCAATCTCGGATCGATCGATAGTACCTGTTGCTAATAGCTTTTCACACGCAAGAAACGCCAAATCAGACGCACATTCATCCTGCGCAATAATTCGACGATCGCTGATTCCTGTTTTATTAAATATTTTATCTACGTTCCACTCGGGAAACTCACGCGCCAGTTCATCATTAGTCAGTGAGTTAACAGGAAGGACATATTCAATAGCTGTGACTCGGGCAAATACATTCATTTGATCATCCGGAAATACGTTTGGCTGGAACACCGAATACCGTAACACCTGGCGCAACTTTTCTGATGGCTACGCTCCCGGCACCGACAACTGCGTACTCACCCACTACAACCTTGGGCACAACAACCGCGTGAGAACCTAGAAATGCACCCTCTAACAATTTACCCCCCCCCGTTACATCACAATGACCACTCAGTGTGCAAAAGTCTGATACCAAGGTGTCATGGCCAATGGTGCAACTAGAGTTAATGGTGACAAAGTCACCGACAACTAAATCCGTTGAAAGGACTGTGAACGGGCAAATGACAGATCCCTCGCCAATTTTTACGCGGGGACCGACAATCACAGTAGGGTGAAGCAGAGTGTAAAAGTTTGTGCCTTTAACTTTTAATTTATCTGTTAATGTTTTTTTGACGCGAGGATTGGCAATTGCACAGACGACATATATGTCATCTGCAGGGACAAAATTTTCGACAGTTGACAATATAGGCGGAAGATCAGAAAAACCATTTAGGGCATCTCCGGAATCATCAATAAAACCGGAAATTATCCATTCAGCGGTGTTCGTCGAACGAAGAGTTCCCTGGCTAATAAGATCCAAAAGCCATGCATAAACTTCACGCCCAAAACCACCCGCCCCCAAGATTACAAGTTTATTTGTCTTGATCATGCAAGGTAGCCCCCATCAACAACCATAGCAGTGCCAGTAACCCAACGAGCTGCTGGTGAAAGAAGATAGTTAACTGCATAGGCAACATCGTCTGCCTTGCCAAAACCGAGAGGATGCCGCTGTTCGATCGCAAGCATTGAGTCAGCACCCACTAAAGACTCTAATGTATCGACTAGCTCAGTTTGTACGACCCCAGGAGCAATTGCGTTAACACGAATACCTTCACGTGCCAACTCTACGGCTGCCGCACGCACCATAGCCTCAACAGCCCCCTTGCTTGCGCAGTAACCGAGGAGCGCGGGTTCGCCAGCTTGGGCCATTACAGAAGAAATCAAAACAATACTGCCACCAGAAGCACATACCCCCTTCTGACGAAAAGCCTTAATTAGTAAAAAGCCTGAAGTTACATTGGTTGCCATGATCTTATCCCAATGCCCGGCACTCATAGCTCGAATTGGCATTGGCATCTGTACACCAGCAGCATGAACCAATCCATCCAGAGGAGATGTCCTTTTAACAACTTCCTTCAACCATTGAGAAACATCAGCACCAGACAAGAAATCAAATAACTCAATTGAATGACCTGCACCTTGTAACTGGCTAAGGGTAGACTCCAGGCGCGTCATGTCACGAGCAACTAATGTTAGACTTGCGCCCTGTTTACTAAGCCAAATAGCAACTGCACGCCCGATCCCTGAAGAAGCACCTGTTACCAGTATGTGCTTGCCAAGCATCGAAAAAGGATTCACCTCTGTCACATTTCACCTTCGGTTTCAGAGTTGGAAGTAACGGTAAGCGAGCTAACCCAGACATTATCAAAATCAGCTATACATCCTGCCCAAGAATACCCGACGCCAAACCCAGCTAACATGAAGCGGCCAGATAAATGACTGCCTGCTTTATTCTGATGAAGACTAAGTGCAAGAGGAATTGAAGCGCAACTTGTATTGCCAACATCTTTCACATCCAACACTACCTTTTCAGGTGGTAGTTTCATCCGTTTAACCAGATGCTCCAGCATGAAGCGATTAGCTTGATGGAAAACATAATGATCGATCTCTTTTCCACTTGCTGTATTTGCTTCATGAAGAGCCTTCACGAGTGCCGGTACGCGAGCCAGAGTAAATGCAAAAATCTCCGCACCATTCATGTACAGGTCGTAAGGCCCTCGAACTCCTGGTTCTGAGGTTTCAGTCGACTGACCATGGCGGTCTCGGAAACCTCCAGACGGCACGATCAGGTTCTTGGCTCCTCTCCCATCTGTCCCCATGACAAAGGGCATATCAGGAGCAGACGGATCATGTTCCAATATCGTTGCTGACCCAGCGTCACCAAATAATGCTGCGACCGAACGATCTGCAGGAGAGACAATTTTACTGATGGTATCGCCGACCAATAACAAAGCACGTTGACTTCCACCACCAGACAAAAGTGAACCTGCTACCCAGAGCCCGTATGTATATCCTGAACACCCCAATGCGATGTCAAATGCTGCAGCGTGCATGGGTAGATTTAAGCGTTCTTGTAAGATGCATGCAGTGGCTGGCAAAGTGAAATCATGGGTCTGTGATACAAAAATCAAAGTATCAATAGTTGATCTGTCAATATTCAGATCACTTATCAGGCGTTCAGCTGCTGCGACACATAGATCTGAGGAGCACTCACTAGACACCACATGACGACGTTCTACTCCCGTGCTAGACCTGATCTTGTTGAGATTTTCAGCACCAAATGCATCAGTAAGGCTGGTGACCTCGGCAACGTGAGCCGGCACAGCACAAGCTATTCCTTTGACACGAACATTTTTGACCGAACGGATGTGATTATTGCCAACCATCTTAAACTCCTGCTGTTCGAGTTTTGCGGGCTTGTATATTCAAAAGGCTCTTCAAGAAGATTTATTCCACTCTGCACAAGAGCGTCTAAAGTGCAGGAGTTTTTGTTCTAGCGTACTCGTGAATTTTGGCGCAGAGGTAGACCATGACTTGGCAGGAATACGTTTGCAAATTTGATGATCCTCATCAAATACTTGACGATTAATTTGAGCACTAGAGATAACAAAAGAAGATGTAATTTCTTTATATTTGGGCTCACTGTTTTTCACTGGATAAAGCCGACTGGTAAAAAAAGAAGACTGCGCATCTGAAGAGGGAAAAAAACTTTGCATCGAATACGAGTAACCATACGTAGAAGAAATCATTGAAAATGGAAAAATAAAAATACTCATATACCCTTGATAAGGCTCTGTTACCGAATAAAATCGATTCAAGCTTCTAAGACGCTTGGCAACCTTTTCATCTTCAACTGGTGAATACCATATTGAATTCTCGCCGTAAAACTCATTTTGACCAACACCTAAATTTAATGTTGCAAGCGTATTGGTATGTATTAACGGTATATGATAAGGCTCTAGAGCATTTTCTAGAGCAATGGTCCAATCACACTCAAAAGGGTATCTGTTAAAGTCTGCACGACTATCAATATCACCTCCAATCCTAACAAGCAAATCACTGATAACAGGCCC
Organism: Pseudomonas sp. FSL R10-0399; assembly: GCF_009600165.1. Lineage (NCBI taxonomy): Bacteria > Pseudomonadati > Pseudomonadota > Gammaproteobacteria > Pseudomonadales > Pseudomonadaceae > Pseudomonas > Pseudomonas sp. FSL R10-0399. The sequence continues at coordinate 3,226 of NZ_WIWK01000051.1, read as the reverse complement.
AAGTTGCTCTTTTAGGATTGTATGCGGCTTTATAGCAAAAAACACAAGCTCACCGATAACTTCCAGTTTAAACTCATTGAGCCGGGCACTGGCAATATCACAGCCTTGAAAAGTCTTAATACCTGCCACATTGACTTTACCGCGAGTGTAACTCCAGCCATGGTAAAGACACTTTACCATTTGATTACCATAGTCTTCCGTAAAAAAACGAGCTCCACGATGAGGGCATAGATTATCGAACGCTACAAAATTACCTTTGTCGTTAATAACAACCACCTCAAAATCTTGTATCTCAAAAAGTACAAAATCTCTATCATTCGCCAACTCAGACATGTGGGCAATTGGATGCCAATAAGACCGTACTAAATCATCAGCAATTTTAACAGAATCCAACACTGCCATCTTTTACGCTCACATAGCCAATATAAAAAATTTCAGAATATATATCCGCGCAACACATCTTATAAACTAACACTCGTGTTGCACGCAAAAATCAAATACCCGGAAAATTATTTCCGGGTTTGATAACTTAGCGCTTACCTCTTTTTTAAAGTTACAACTATATGGTAATAAGCGCCACAATATCTGACACTTTCACGCACTCATTCAACTTTTCTGCTGAAAGTGTTTTATCCAAACGTTCATCCGCCAATGCCATAAAGGTAACGACAGCAATCGAGTCCCACGCCAGATCTGCGAGTGTATCGTCAAGGCTCACCGTCCCTTCATCTGCTTCCATTGCTTCTTCGATAAGGCTCAGAATTTTTTCTTGCATAGCATTTTCCCTACGATTTATCAGTAGTACGTTTTTGCTCAATGGACCCGGTGAAGGCTTCCATAGTCGCGTTATTTTCCTGCGAAATGCCTTCTTTTATAAGCACTTTTTTTATGGTTAGAAAAAGAATTTTTATATCGAGCCATAGCGTGTGGTTGTCGACATACCAGACATCAAGCTTGAATTTCTCATCCCAACTTAAACTATTACGTCCATTGATCTGAGCCCAACCTGTTACGCCGGGCTTAACCTCATGCCGTCTTCTCTGTTCATCCGAGTAAAGCGGTAGATATTGCATCAGCAAAGGCCTAGGTCCAACTAAACTCATATCACCCTTCAAAACGTTCCAGAGCTCTGGCAGCTCATCCAGACTGCTCGAGCGTAAAAAACGTCCAAAATGTGTCATCCGCTCACTGTCTGGGAGAGGCCGACCGTTACTATCGACCGCATCACGCATAGTTCGAAACTTAATCATGAGAAATGATTTCCCGTGCAAACCTGGTCTTTCCTGTTTAAAAAGAACAGGAGACCCCAGTTTTCTTCGAATCATCCAAGCGACAATCAAAATGACGGGGGATAAAATCAACAATCCGTACACCGAACAAATAATATCAAATAGTCTTTTCATATATTATATTCACTTACTAATACACACTAAAAAAATAAAAAAATAATGAATACAAGAGCTTTACTCTCTTTGTTAGAGCGCCGAAATTGGGATACCGTTTTAGCAAGGGATATTTTATCCATTAGCGAATTTCTTTTTATGCGATCGACGACTGCAGAGGCCTTAGCATCAGCCCCCGATTTTTCTGCTATCCAAAGAACATTTTCGCGATACCAACCGCTGCGCAATAGTTTAAGTCTGGCCACCAAACCTGCAAATGCACTCATTGAGCCAAATACATTCCCGGCATGCTGACGATAAAAAATGTGTGCTTCCTGATCGAAGACCCAAGGAATATCATTAGTCCTGCACAAAGCATAAATTAACCAGTCATGAGAGCGCCCTTTAAAACTATCAATATTGATAGTTTTTTTTTGAATCAACAAGCATGTCTCACGCGTGAATACATATGTACACCCTGCGGACGCACCTTGAAATATAAAGTCGAATTTTTTTTGAGGCTGACTTTTGTCTATATAGTTTGCACGAAATGAAGTGTTGTCATACGACACCAAATTTGATGAGTAACCGCCGGCCCCAACTAAACTCATGTGACTTAGAGCTGATTCCAATTTAGTGGGAGCCCAGATATCATCTTGATCAGCCAAGCTGATATGACTAAAACCTTCAAAATCCGAAAAATTCAAAAGCTTAAAAAAATTCCCAGCGGCGGACCCAGTAAACTCTCCGAAATTATCAACAATAGTAGTATTTGAAAAACGAGAACTGAATTCTTTAATAATATCTACGGTCGCGTCAGTAGAACCATCGTCCCGTATAAACAAATGCCAATTTTCATGGGTTTGCATTTCAATAGTACGAAGCTGTTCCCGTAAATATTTCTCACCATTATAAGTAGCAAGCAGAACAGCAACTTTATTTGACACGTTCAAGCCTCTTATCAAGAAACCTAGCTAATAATTTAAAAAAACATAAGACATCTGCCGCTCTGGATTTCAAAACGACAGACAGCGCCCTACGTTGTGATGGGGATGCATTAGTTGAATGCCGTCTATAATAAATTTTACTTTCATTAACAAAACAGACACTACCACTTAATAAAGTACAGCAACCCAACCACCAATCATGCATCGATATACTTGTCGGAAATGGCAGCGCTATTTTCAGCATGGATCGTCTGAAGCATAAACAGCACCCGATGAATTGATTTCGAAGGAGCTGTGAAGTAATTGTCAATTTAGGTTCAAGCCCTGCAGGGTAGAAAGAGAGTCCCGTCTTCTCTTGGAATGCTAAAATTTCCGCATTTACCAATACAGCTGAAACTTCTGGTTTAGACTTGAATATAGCCAAGCACGTATCGACTCTTCCTGGCATCCAGATATCGTCTTGGTCTGCCAGAAAAACAATATCATTTTGGGCATAAGAAAGTGCAGTTTCAAACGTTTTCACCACTCCAGAGTTATAAGCGTTTTTAAAAACCTTTACCCTTGGATCTTTAGCTGAATATGACAAAAGCAACTTATATGTTGCATCAGAGGAGCAATCATCCACAACAACAAGCTCATCGGTACCTGCCAACTCGCTGAGTACTGAGTCAATTTGCTCGCGTAGATATTTTTCTCCATTGTAGGCAGCCATACAAACAGTAACACTTAAGTCTTCCATTTTGAAACCACTCGAAATTGTACACATGAGCTTTGTATTTGACTTAATACTCACTTTCCGTCGAACTCAGGCACTTTGAACGGGCGGCCGCAAAAACTGAGTGCAACACCTGACCTTTCCGGTACGGTGCTGCCACTATGTCCTATCACGAACTCAGT
>NZ_WIWK01000050.1:0-40381 GCF_009600165.1 Pseudomonas sp. FSL R10-0399 | reverse complement strand
ACCAAGACGTCACTGCTCACATACTGGCCTTGCGGCACCGCCACTTCAGCCGTTCGCTCGGCCGGTTTGGCGACGCCGGCGAGGAACGCCAAGAAGGCTTCCCAGCGCTGAAACAGCGGCGAACCGCTGGGCACCAGATTGGTGTGCTCAAAGCCGCCCTGAAGCCAACGGTCCGGAATCAGCCGTGACAGGCGCAGCACGTCGAACGCCGGGCCCGGCCAGCAATTTTGCATTTCAACCTGTACCCCGGCCGTGACCGCCAGCAGATCCAGTCGCACATTGGGCACCCCGTCGACCCTGGCCAGCACCCCGGCCACGTAGCTGCCCGAGTAACCTAGCGGCCGATGGGATTTACGCGTCCAGGCAAGTGTCTGAACACCGTTGGCCAGCAGCGCAACTGCCAGGCTCTCGCCCTTGCGCCCTTGCAGGGAACGGCCATTCCAGAAGAATTCGACACACTCGCTGCTGGCATGCCGCAGGCGCAGGTTGACCTCACTCATTCAACGGCCCTCCCGGCCTTGCGCTTGGCCATGATGCTGATGCACAGCATGATGATCGACAGGAATGTCATCAAGGTCGCCACCACCGCGATCAAGGGATCGATCTCTGAACGCAGCGAACTGAACATCCGCTTGGTCAGGGTCGACGTGTCGCCGCCACTGATAAACAGCGAGATCACCGCTTCGTCCAGGGAAATGGCGAAGGCGAACATCGCAGCCGCAATCACGGAAAAACGGATCTGCGGCAACGTCACGTCAAAGAACGCCCGTAAACGACTGGCGCCGTGAATGCAGGCAGCCTGTTCCTGGGTCATGTCATAGCTGCGCAACCCGGCGCTGACGTTGATCACCACGTAAGGCAGCGCCAGCAACGTATGCCCCAGTACCAGGCCGGGAATGGTGTTGTTCAGGTCAAACTTGGCATAGACAAAGAACAGGCCAATGGCGATGAAAATGGTCGGCACAATCATCGGCGCCATCAACAAGCCGCGCAGCATCCCCGAGACTTTCGACTGGGTCACGTGCAGTGAATAAGCCGCCGCGGTGCCCAAGGTGGTCGCCAGCACCATCACCAGTGATGCCGTAATCAGTGAGACCTGGGTTGCGCTGCGCCATTCCAGCGAAGCGAAATACTTGAAGAACGGCTCAATGCTGAACGACTTGGGCGTAAAGCTCAGGTAGCGCGCATCCGAGAACGACATCGGGATCACGATCAAGGTGGGCAGCACCAAGAAAATCATGGTCGCCAACACCAGTACATAGAGCCAGGAGCCGCGCACCGCTGCCATCAGGTTTTGTTTTAGTCGGACCATGATTTCACTCGCTGCGCCGGCCGAGGCCCGCGCTCTTTTTGACAATGAACAAGATCAGCAACGTGGCCAACAGCAGCACCACACCCAGGGACGACGCCGCACCCCAGTTGGCGTACATGGAGACGTCACTTTCGATCCGCATCGAGATCATCTGCACCTTGCCGCCACCCAACAGCGCCGGTGTGACGTAGAACCCCAGGGTGATCACAAACACCAAAGTGGCACCGGCGGCCAGCCCCGGCCCCGACAGCGGCAGAAACACATCACGGAAGGCCCGCGACGGTGACGCGCCAAACGCGGCGGCGGCCTGGCTGTAGATCGGGTCAATGCTCTTCATGGCGGCATACAGCGGCAGAATCATGAACGGCAACATGATGTGGACCATGCCAATCACCGTGCCGGTCAGGTTGTACACCAGCGGCAGCGGCGCATCGGTAATGCCCAGGCTCATCAATAAGTCATTGGCGATGCCGCGCCGCTGCAAAATGATCAGCCAGGCATAGGTGCGCACCAGCAACGACGTCCACAGCGACACCAGCAACAGCGCCATGGCCACATTGGCCAGCCAGCGCGGCCCCTTGATCATGAAGTATGCGTAGGGGTAACCGATCAGCACGCAGGCGATGGTCACAATGATCCCGGTCTTAAAGGTCTGCACAAACGTCAGCACATAGATCGGTTCCAGCAGCCGGGTGTAGTTCTCTATGGATAATTGCCCGTCGGCATTGAACAGTGACAGCCAGAACAGCCAGCCAATCGGCAGCACAAACGTCAGCAGCACCAGAAGCAAGGCCGGCAGCCCGGAGCCGAACAAGTACCAGCGCTCACGCCTTTGCGCCTTGCGCAGGTCACGCGCGTTGAGCGCATCGAAAAGGTCGCTGCTCATTGATCATCTCCAACCAGCAGCGTGTCCTGTACGTGCAGGCCCAGCACCACGGCATCGCCGCGGGCTGGCAGGCGGTTGCCTTCGGAACTGTTGGTGGGCCGACGAATCGCCACCGACATGCCCTCCCCCAGATCAATCTGCACCAACTGGCTTTCACCCTGGAAAATCACGTCGGCCACATGCCCGCGCAACAAGTTGTAATCGCTGGCCTCGGCCGGGACGAACTGCAGTTTTTCCGGGCGCACCACCAGGCTCGGGTTCTTTAAACCACCGATAACGTTGGCACCGCGCAAGGCCCGGCCCTGAAACAGCGCCTGACCGCCCTGCAAGGTGATCGGTAAACACGACGACTCCCCGACAAACTCCGCAATGAAGCGGTTGGCCGGGCGCTCATAGAGATTGACCGGAGTGTCGATCTGGCGGATCCGTCCTTTGCTCATGACCGCGATCCGGTCAGACATGGTCAGCGCTTCACGCTGGTCATGGGTGACGTACACCACGGTCATGCCCAGGCGCTCGTGCAGACGGCGCAGCTCCAGTTGCATGGTTTCGCGCAGGCGTTTGTCCAGGGCTGACAGCGGCTCGTCCATCAGCAGGATTTTTGGCTCGAAAACAATCGCCCGGGCCAGCGCGATGCGTTGGCGCTGGCCGCCCGACATTTCGGTAATGCCGCGCTCGATCAGGTGATCCAGCTCCACAGTGGCCAACGCCTGCTCGACCCGCTGACGGATTTCGGCACGTTTGTAACCGCGCAACTTCAGCGGGTAGGCGACGTTTTGAAACACGTTCATGTGCGGGAACAACGCGTAGCTCTGGAACATCATGCCCACATCGCGCTTGTGCGGTGGCTCGAAGATCATCTCGCGCCCGCCAAAACGGATACTGCCTGCATCCGGGCGAACGAACCCGGCCAAGGCCATCAGCAGCGTGGTCTTGCCAGAGCCGGAGGAGCCCAGCAACGACAGGAACTCACCGCTTTTGATCGATAGCGAAACATCATCCAGCGCGGCAAAACTGTCATAGGTCTTGGTCAGCTTTTCGATATCGATCGACATCGAAAGTTTGTGTTCTTCGGACATATTCACACTCGGCACATACGGACGTCAGGCGCCCTTGTTTCGTAGACGGGACGCCAGCGGCGTCCCACCCCACTGCTTAGTTGGCGAGGAACAGGGCGAACCGCTGGCGAACCTCTGCCTGGTTCTTGACCCACCATTCGGGTGACACGGTGACCACTTTGTCGATGTTCTGAGGCGAGGTCGGCAACCGCGCGGCCAGTTCGTCAGTAATGATCGGCAAGTCATACGCCTTGCTGTTGACCGGAGAGTACGGAATCAACGTGGCCAGCGTGGCCTGGCTCTCCGGTTGCATGATGTGGGCGATGAGTTTCATGGCCTGCGCCTTGTTCGCCGCGCCTTTGGGGATGATCAGGCAGTCATGGCTCAACAGCGCGCCATCGAAGCTGTAGTTGACCTTCTCACCGCTGGCCTTGACCTCGTTGACCCGGCCATTCCAGATCGCCAGAAAATCGACTTCACGGCTGCGCAACAACTGCGCCGAATCTGCGCCCGCGCTCCACCAGTTGACCACCTGCGGCTTGATCCGGTTGAGCACCTTGATCGCCCGTTCCACGTCCAGCGGGTACAAGTCTTTAGGCGCAACCCCGTCGCCCAACAGCGCCGCTTCCATGGTCAGCCACGGCTGGCGGTACAAGGCGCGGGCACCCTTGAACTGCGGGTCGAAGAACTGTTGCCAGTTTTTTGCTACCGGCGCGCCGGTGTCTTCGGCCCAAGCCACCACGGTGGCGTAGGCATGGCTGGCAATCCAGTGGCTGCTGACTACAGATTTATCGACATGGGTGGCATCAATCACGCTGTAATCCAGCGGCTCGGCCAGCCCCTCCAGTTGCGCCTGGGCGCACTCGGTGCTGCCCAGTTCCACCACGTCCCATTTGGGCTTGCCTGACATCACCTGGGCACGCACCGCCGCGAGGCCATCCATGTTGTCTTCGCGGATAGTCACGCCCAAGGCCTTGGCGGCGGGTTCGAGGTAGGCTTTGCGCTCGGCGTCCTGCAAGGCTCCGCCCCAACCAGCAAAGGTCAGGGTGTCAGCGAGGACGGCAAAGCTGGCGCCCCAGCCCAAAGAAGCGATGACCGCCCCGCACAACAGGCTTTTCTTGAAACTGATCATGGTCACGGCCTTCTCAATTCTGGATGAACAGGTCGTAGCGACGTTGAACCTCAGCTTGGTGGGCTTGCCACCAGACCGGATCGAAGAACACCACCTTGTCGATATTGGCCGGAGCCGTCGGCAACGTGGCCGCCATGTCTGCAGGAATAATGCCGGTGTCGTAGGCCTTGACGTTGATCGGCGGGTTCGGGATCACGGTCACCAGGGTTGCCTGGCTTTCGGGCTTCATTATTTCGGCGATCAGTTTCATCGCCAGGGCTTTGTTCGGTGCACCTTTTGGCACCACGACGCAGTCGTAATCCAGCAACGCATGGTCATAGGTGTAGTCCACGTTCTCACCGGACTTTTTCAACTCATCAACCCGTGACGCCCAGATGGACAGCGCGTCCACTTCGCGGCTGCGCAACAGTTGTGCAGAGTCGGTGCCGCTGCGCCACCAATTGACCACTTGTGGCTTGATGCGCTCCAGCACTTTGAACGCCCGGTCTATATCCAGCGGGTAGAGTTGTTTGGGTGAAACACCATCGGCGATCAACGCCAGTTCCAGCGTGGTGTAAGGCTGGCGGTAGAGGGAGCGCGAGGCCTTGATTGACGGGTCAAAGAACTCTTGCCAGTTCTTCGGGGTCGGGCCGGTCGCATCTTTTGCCCAGGCCAATACGGTGGAATAGGCGTTACTGGCGATCCAGTTTTTGCCGTAGAAGTTCGAGGCCACGCCATCGGTGCTGATCACCGAATAGTCCAGTGGCTCGGTCAGCCCCTGCTCTTGGGCCAGCACGCAATCATTGGACGCCAGCTCGACAACATCCCACTTGGGCTTGCCCGACATCACTTGGGCGCGCACCGCCGCAAGGCCGTCCATGTTGTCTTCTTTGATGGTGATGCCCAGTGCTTTTTCCGCGGGCTTCAGATACGCCGTACGCTCGGCATCCTGTAGCGCCCCTCCCCAACCCGCAAAGGTGACGGTATCGGCCGCCTGTGCGTGCACGCTTGCACCGAAGGTAATGGCCAGCGCAAGACTGGCCATGGGTGTGTTGATTAATCGCATTTTCAACTCCTGAGTTTGTTGTAATTAGACAGTTGAATAAAACGCCGGCCGTGTTGGCCCGAATCACTCTTTTTATAATGAGCGCAGGCAATGTCACACCTGCACGGGTTGCTTCTTTTTCGCTGGAACCTTGGTCGTTATGAAGCGTCTTTGAATCGATACCAGGCATAGGCCATACGCTGGCCCATGCGCAAAAACGGTTGGAACGGGAAACGCTTGGGGCATTGATGAAGAAAGTCCACCTCGGTCGGATGCGGATCGCCGGTGACCATCTGTGCAAGACGCTTGCCCACCTGCAATGAAAATGAAACACCGCTGCCGGCATAGCCGCCGCCGGCGAACACGTTGTCCAAATCAGGCACTTTGCAGACAAATGGCAGCGAGCTTTCACTGACGGCCACCCAGCCACCCCAGTTGTAATCGACCTGGATACTTTCGAGCATCGGGAACTTGCGAGACAAAGCGTCCTGCAGGTTTTGCCGGTGCTTCGGGCTTTCGGCTTCGCGCCCGGTAATGGCGCTGCGCCCGCCAAACAAAATGCGGTCGTCAGGCAAACGGCGATAGTAAGACAGCAGATGGCGGGTATCGAACATGCACTCGCTGCCGGGCAGCGTCTGGCGCTTTTCTTCAGCGCTGAGCGGGCGCGTCACGATAATTTGCGAGTGAACCGGTAACACACGCCCCGCCGTTGCACGATTAAGCGCCGTGGAGGTGTAGCCATTGGTGGCGACCACCACCTTGCGCGCTGTCACCACGCCGCCCGGCGTCACCAGCCGGTGACTGCCATTGGCGCTGGTCCAGTCGACCACCGGCGAACCCACATGCACGGTGGCCCCCGCCTCACGGGCCAGGCGATGAACGCCCCAGGCCAGCTTCAACGGGTGCATGGAAAAGCCATCGGGCATGTACAGCGCGCCAAATGACTCAGCGCCGCGATGCACCGCTTGCACCTGGTCGGCGCTGACCAGTTGGGCGCCATAACCCAGTACATCGTGATACAGCCCCACTTCGCGCTTGAGCGATTCAACATGCCTGGCGTTGCTGGCGACCTTGTACACGCCGTCCGGCTGCGCGTCGCAATCAATCTGGCCTTCATGGATCAGCCCACGCACGGTGTTAAGCCCGGCAGTCATCTCGGCAAAATACTGTTTCGCGGTGTGCTCGCCGTAGCGACTGATCAACTGCGCCAGCGGCACTCGCCCGCCGGAAATACGGGCAAAGCTGCCATTACGCCCACTGCACCCCCAGGCCACTTGATTGGCTTCCAGGACCACGGCGCGAATGCCGTGCTCGCGGGCCAGGTGCAACGCACAACTCAGGCCTGTGTAACCGGCGCCAATAATCGCAACGTCGACCTCAATGTCTCCCTTGAGCGGGCCGTCATCTGGCGGCGCTGTACCCGCCGTATCCACCCAGTAAGAAGACGAATGAGGCACTCCGACACCTGGGTGAGCATTGACCAGTGGATCGTACAATTTAATCTCAGTATCGCTGTGCGATATCTATAAATCATTTAATTGCAATGCTCGATCAAATAAATACAACTGTCAATTGCATTAATTGATTTTAAAACCATTAAATAATCGTGAAGACAGCGAAAAGGAGCGCTAAAAACCGCTATCTATTTGAAAGATATGTTTATTTTTGAATTTAAAGACGCATAACCCCGCCGATGAGCGGAACGTTACGCAGAGGGAGGAAGGACGGGGAAAACCGAAGGTTGAAGTGGTGGCGGGTTGCCCCGCCACCGCGTATCAGAACTCGTAGCTCAAGCGGGTGTAGTAAAACGTCCCTTCGGGTGCCGCCGGTGACAGGTAGCTGTACTTCTGGCTTGGGGTTTGACGCAGGTGGCTGTCAAAGTCATCCGGTTTGCTGTTGAACAGGTTGTTGGCGCCCACCGACACGCGCAGTTGCTTGGTGAAGGCGTAGTTGACGTCCAGGTCTGTGGTCCATTGAGCGCCGAAGGTTTGATCGTATTGCGAGTCGCTGGCCTGTGCGGCGAACTTGCGGTATTCGCCATAACGGGTTTCGTTCAAGGCCACGGTCCATGGGCCGTAGCGGTGAATCGCACCCAACACGAACTTGTCTTTAGGGTAGCCATACTCCAGGTAACCACGGCTTTCACGGGTCACGGTTTCAAAACCGTTGGCGTTCTCGTGGACCTTCTCAATGGTGGTTTTAGCACGGGTGTAACCCGCGCTCAGTGCCAGCGAACCGTACTGTTGCAGGTCAAAGTTGTACTTGCCGACGATGTCGACGCCGCGGGTACGGGTGTCGACCGCGTTGGTCATAAACTGCGCCCAGGTGTACTGGCCGTAGCCTGCCTCTGTGAGAATGCGCTCGGCGTCAGGCCCGGAAATACCGCCGCTGAACAGCAGCCGATCACGGATGGAGATCTGGTACGCATCGATGGTCACAGAGGCTTGGTCAACAGGACGCAGCACCAGACCCAGCGAGTAGTTGGTCGACTTCTCAGGCTTGAGTTGTTCAGCGCCCAAGGCGCGGGCCGCCGGGTTGTCGGACGGCAAAATGCGTGTCAGTACCGGGTTGCCATTGGCATCGACGTTGGTGGTGGTGGTCCAGGAGGTGCCGATCTGGCCCAGGGTTGGCGCGCGATAAGCGTTGTTGACGGTGGCACGTAACCCGACCTTGGGCGTGAAGTCATACCGCGCCGACAGTTTGCCCGTGGTGGCCGAACCGAAGTCCGAATAATGCTCGGTCCGCGCCGCCAGGCCCAGTTGCAGCTTCTCTGTTAACTGGTTTTCCAGACCGAAATACACCCCGGCAACATCCCGCGAGTAGGTTCCGGCATCGTCCGGGGTCAAACCTGAGGCCTGTACGCCCCCCACTTGCACACCGTCGATTCCGCCAAACGAATAGGAGTCGGAATCACCCGACTCCAGGCGATAACGCTCGTTGCGGTAGGCGATCCCGGCCGAGATGTTCAGCGGGTTGGTCAGCCAGTTCACCGGCAAGTCTTTGACGTAGTCCAGACCCACGTTGGTTTGTTCGTTGATCAGCGTCGCAATCTGGAATTTGGTCGGGCTGGCGATGCCAAAACTGGGGTTGAGGGTGTTGTAGGCCAGTTCGTCATGTTCGTCGCGGCCATAAGTAGCGCTCAGGTCGAAGCGGCCCAGGGTGTCGTCTTCATACCGGGTGCCGACCGTCAGTGCGCCATCTTCATAGCGGTAGCGGTATTTCGGGATAGTCCCGTTGGGGTAGATCTCGGTGACGTTGTTCGGGTTGTTGGCCAGCAGCTTTGGCGTGTTGTTGACCGATTTGTCCTGACCGAACGTGGCGAAGCTGTAGAGGCGCCATTGATCGTTGAGGCCGATTTCGGCATTCGCCGCCAGGTTGTATTTGTCACGCCCTGCACCACCCCAGCGCGGGTCTTGCACTTGGCCATCAGCGAAATACTTGTCGCCGATATCGTCCGGTTTGTTGTTCAGCGCGTTAAAGCTGACGGTTAGAAAGCCGTCCCCAGGGAGTCCCAGGCCGTACCAGCCATCAGCAGTTTTGCTGAAGCCGTCACCCTGAGAAAATTTGCCCAATTGCGTGTTGATTTGCCCGCCGCTGTCGCGCTCTTTGAGCACGATGTTAATCACCCCGGCAATCGCATCCGAACCGTATTGTGCAGAAGCGCCGTCACGCAGCACTTCGACGTGGTCGATGGCGCTGATCGGGATCATGTCCAGGTCGACTGACTGCGCACCAATAAATGGCACACCGCCCGACAAGTTCACCACTGCCGAAGCATGCCGACGCTTGCCGTTGATCAACACCAGTGTTTCGTCCGGGGACAGGCCGCGCAAAGAAGCGCCTTTAGGGTCTTGGCCACGGGTTGCGCTCTGGTTTTGCGGAAAGTTGAACGAGGGCAGCAACTGAAACAGCGCCTGGTTGAGGGTCACGGCGCCGGTCTGCACCAGCTCTTTGCTGTTGATCACATCCACGGGGGCGCTGCTGCTCAACGCCGTGGCGTTGGCGCGCCGGGTGCCTATGGCGACCACCCGGTCCAGGGCTGTGGTGGGCGCAGCGTCCTGGGCTTGGGTCCCGGCCTTGTTAGCGCTGGCCGCGCCCTCTTTGATGATAAACGCCCCGTCCGGGCTGACTTGCAGCTGCAAACCGGTGCCGCGCAGGGCCTCGCCAACGGCCTGCTCCGCCGACAACGAGCCATTGATCGCCGCCGATGAATAACGGCTCAGTTGCGGGGTAAACGAAATGACTTGTCCGCTCTGACGGCTGATGTTCAGCAGTACTTCATCCAGCGGGCCGGAGGCAATGTGGTAGACCTGGCGGGCTTCTTCGGCCGCATAGGCGCAGGTCAGGAACAGGCTCGCCAGAGGCCCTATGGCAAAAGCCCGTAGCTGGCGATGTGAAAAGGTGTTGGACGCGCTCAAGGTGACTCTCCCTAAATCTCTGAACAACGCTGCTCCCCGCAGCGCTTACGGGAGAGGTGTGGTTTGGCGCCGAGAAAACTTGCAGATCGTTTGGTTATGTCCTTAGAACTGCGCTTAAGCGGAGGTGACGGTGACCCAATAATCACTGCGACGCAGCACCTGGATCGGCAAGGTTCGCGCCAATGTGTCGAGCACCTGTTCGGTTTTATCCAGCCGAAACATGCCGCTGACGCGCAACTCGGCAACCGCAGGGTCGATACGCAGCACACCGCCGCGATAAGGCCGCAAGGCCTCGATAATCTGCGCCAGCGGTACATCCCGCACTTCGAGCAAACCATCGACCCACGCGGCGGCACCTAGGCTCATCACGCGTACATGGCTAAACCCGTAGCGGTCATAAGAGACTTCATGCCCGCTTTGCAGTTGCAGGGTTTCCAGCCCCTGGCGAGCGATCTGCAGCGCGCCTTTGAGCGCCACCACCAGCCCCTGCCCTTCGCGTTCACGTACGGTCAGATCACTGCCCAACACGTGGACCAACGCCTGCGGCGTCACCAGTTGAAAAGGCGTGGCCGGATTGACGGCGACCTTGACCCGCAGTTCCCCGTCGAGCAATCGGACGATCCGGTGCGGGCCGCTGAAATCCAGATCAACCGCGCTTTTGGCGTTCAAAAACAGTTCGCTGCCATCGGGCAAGCTCACCGTACGCCGTTCAGCGGTTCCGGTTGAAACGTCTGCGGTCAACTCACCCAGCGCGGTGCGCTGGCTGACCAACAGGCTGGCACCCAACGCCACACCGGTACAGGCCAGCGCGCCTTGTAATAGTTTGCGGCGGCTGGTGCCAGGGGTAGTCAGGGCCTGTTGCAGCACCTTGCCGCTGACCCCTTGGGCAATCGGTACCTTAAAAACCCCCAGACGGGTTTCCAGTTGCGCACAGAGTTGTTCATGCCGCGGGTCTTGCGCGCGCCACTGCCGGTAAGCCTGCCAATCAGCCTCGCTGGCATGGCCTGAACGCAGCAATACAATCCAGCGAGTCGCGTTGTCGATCACGTCGTCGTGTTGGTTTTCGATGTTCATGTCATTCCAGGCAAGCCCGCAGGCAGCGATTGACTGCCTTGGTCATGTAGTCACTGACCGAGCGTTGGGAAATGCCCAATTCAGCGGCAATTTCAGGGTAAGTCAGGCCATTGACCTGAGACAGCAAAAAGGTGGCCTTGACCTTGGCCGGCAAGCCATCGAGCAACTGGTCAATGCATTGCAGCGCCTCAATCATCTGCGCCAGGTCTTCGGGCGAAGGCGCTTCGTACACGTCATCCAGTTGCAAGGCATCGAGATAAGCCCGCTCCAGATCGCGACGGCGCCACAGCTGGTACATCAAACGCTGGGCAATGGTGGTCAGCAGCGCCCGTGGTTGGCGAATGGGTACTACGCCGGGCGAAGTCAGCAACTGCACAAACGTATCGGCGGCAATGTCTTCAGCGTGGGCGCTGGAATCGAGATGGCGGCGCAAGCGTGTGCACAGCCATTGGTAATGGCTGCGGAATAATCCGCCCACGTATTCACTGTGAGAAGTGTCGGCGCCGGACATGGAGACTCCAATCAGGGTGAGATGCGCTGTGTGTCCGGTGTACCGGCGGGGAAATGCTATCAAAAGGCGTTATTCGCTAATAATACTTAAAATGTATTTTTATATAACTTTTTGTATTGATCAGCGGCATCTCTGCCACTACCACGGGCAGGGTAAATGCCTGCCCGCAATACAAGCAAAACTCTGCTCTATGGGTATGTGACGCGAGGGGGTCTTTTCTTGCAGTTTTTTTTAAAAAAAAACGGGGGCAGGAACTCTGCCCCCCATGCCACTTGCATTGCAATCAAGGCGTCGGAGCCTGCACCGGTAAATAGGTATCTAATTTTCCGCCCAAACGGCTGATGATGAGCGTTATTGAGTCGGCATTGGAAAGGATAACGCTGGCTCGTTTTACCGGGTCGGCCAAGAACACATCACGTGCATCGTCCAACCGCGTGGTGCCCGTAACGAACAGAATACGCTCTACAGCGCTTGCTTCGAGCGGGGGCTCAGAGCCGTCCCGGGAGAACAATTTGTCGCGTGGTGTGGTCAGGGAAAGGGTATTGCGCTGAAGATCACTTATTCTTTGTTTGGAAACAGCACCAAAGGCGGGGTTGTTTTTCAAGAGCTCAACAAACGGATAGGCCACGTTCATGTATTGAATATCTTCCGTGAAGAACTTTTGATGAGACAACTCATGGATCAATGTGACTGCCCGGTAGTGATTGTTAAAGTCAAAGGGTGGCAAGGTGGCTTCCAGCCATTCATGATCACTCGCGTTCAAGTTGTCGAACGGGGTATTGAAGAAAAAATCTGTCAGGTACACGTATTTATGTGTGTCATTCGGGTCAATAAACGCGACAACGCCATCGTCCGGCCTTTTAGCCTTGACCTGCAGGAAACGCTCGGAATTGACAGGGTTCATGGAAGGCTTGCTCATGCGGGTATAGATCAAGTCGATAGCCAGATCCACGGTAAGAATCTGACGCTCTGTCAACGTCGGCATATTCAAGTAATCAGCCAACCACAAACGATACTGAAGCGCTTGCGGATCCAGTGCTTTCATCGCAGTAAGTGTTTGCTTTGCTCCGCTCAGGTACTCCATGGCCAATTGATGAGCCATTTGAATCATCAAGGCTTTGTCAGGTGATAACCGTCGGATGCTCTTGATACCTCGGGCCTGAATCGTGTAATCGTGAACATCACGACCACTCGAATGCCTGGAATAAGCAGGACCACCGCCCAATAAACGTTCCCGGGGATCCAGTTCCCATTTTTGCCACGCATTCAACTTGACCGCAGGGCCTTCACGGTTTTCACCTAAATAGATTCTCCAGCGATTTTCAGACTCAGTGACACGAAATACCTTGCCGGCCAACACGATGTAATACAGGCCTCTTGGCTTGCTGTGATACAGATGAGTTGAAACCTCATGCTCCATGGCATCCAGTGAAACAGTGTTCTCACTGTAGGCGTCCAATGCCACTAACTGTTTTGCATTAAACATGTTTTTTTGGATGACGATGTCATCGACCTTCGGGCTTGGCTCGGGTAGCGGCAGGGTTAGCGGCGAGTCAATGTCAACCTGTTCGAGAACAGGTGACTCAGGCAAGGGCAACAAGCGATTGTCTGGCTGTCTTTTCGGGCCAGGAATCAACAACATAAATGCCGTCACAAACGTCTCGATCGCCTCGCCCCACTGGTGTTTGCTCACGGCCCTCCCCCCGGCCTTTAACAGGCCAAGTGTTTGTGCCACAAAGAAGGGAATATTCAACACAGCCGGTAAAAAAGGTGCGACAAGCCCCATTGCTGAATCAATGCCTAAAGACATTAAGCCCTTGAACGTTTTCCAGTCAGCCTCCTCTGTGGAGAGCGCTTGCTGTTCTGCCAAATCGATCAACAGGTCGTAATTATCGTCGTACAGTTGCAACAGCAGATTGTTCTGAATGGGTGTGTTTGAAATACTCGCTGGAGCGGGTGTACTGGACACATCAAACGAAAAGAAATCCAGGCCAATGTAAATAATGTGCGGTTCATTGAAGCCACCGTTGTCATATTTTTTCCGGTTCTGCGGGTCCAGTCGTTTCAGAACACGTTGCTGCAAAGTTTCGCGCGAGCGCAGGTCAATCAGAAAACTGGCTTCGTTCGTATATTCCTTGAACGTAAAGTCTTGTGCATACAAGGTCCACAAAATAAATGGGCCATCACTTGATGAGACGGGGGCAATTAAATACATACCCTTGACAAGATCAGGTTCTGAATCGGGTGAGGCGAGCAATTTCAACTGCCGTATGCTGATGAGGGTCCCGTTGAGAGGTTCGCGGGCAACAGCATCTGGCATATCAAGAACATGCTTTATAAAGTTATACGCTTTGTCACTTAACGTATGCTCCAGCTTTGCCCTGAACGCTGCTTCCAGAGCGTGAGGAGGCAGCTGTTTGTAAAATAGTGCGCAGCGCCCAACACGCTCCCGGCCGGAATTGTGAAGTTTTTGTTTCAGCAATGTTCTGTATTTGCCACCAATGTTCAACTTGCGCACAAGCGACTTTACATAGTGTTCATCAATGCCACTCGGGAGGGGTGTCGTACCGGTTGAGCTTGCTTTCAGGTGGCCCTTCAATTGACTGAAACCGGTCAGGGCAAATGCTGTCAATGTTTGCGTCTCATGAGAAACCGCAGAGCCCATGGCCGCTATTTCCGCTGACCAACCAGGGCTGATGACTTGTGTCAGAGTAATAGTGATTTCATCTGGCGTCAGTGAGAGATCTGGAAAATCGAGAGCCAGTTGAACCTTGAGAGCCTCCAGGGCGTAGGCATTGATCTCGGGTATATCGTACAGATAATCATGATTGTCTCTGACCACATCACGGTAACGTTCAAGTAAACGTATATATTCAATTTGCTCGTCAACCGTGGCCATACCTAATGTTATTGGTAATGCCTTTTTAAATAGTGTGGTATCAACTTGCTGGATAATTGTCGACACATCCAAACTCTCGCGGAATCGCTCCACGTAGCTTTGAATGGTATTTTCAAGGCCCTCACTGGACAATCTTGCTGTGACACCCTCCATAAGAGCCACACCGACCTCTCTGATTTGCTGATCAATAAAGCTGCGTGACAAGGTATCCATATAGTCATCTTCAATCAGGAAAAAACTGAACAAGGCGCCCTGCTCACCTGACAGCTCTGACAGATGACCGAACACGCTTCCCAGCGCGTTTTTCTCGATGTTATTCAATAGGGTCATGCAATCTGTTTTATCAAACAGGCGCGTATTTAATGCCGACTGACAGGCGTCAAGTGTATCGAACACTTCAAACTTATGACCTGGCGACCAAAAAATAACATGCCCTGCACATTCGGATTCCAGGCCTCCGCGCTCAGTAATGAGAAAACAGTTTTCCACATTAACATTAATGCCAGCCGACGCTGAGTACAGCACCACACTGTAGACATCCGGAACAAAGTAAAAGAAGGTAGTTCGCTCAGCGCGTTTTCGTTGCGTCTGAACACCCGCAATGTAACTGGCTTCGCGCACGCCTAACGAGTCGTTATAACTGAAAAAGTAATAGCCGCCTGCCCATATCAACGTGGATTTGAAAATAGCTAATCGATCTGCCTTCGTAAAAATATCGACCTCAGGCGATCGACTATAGAAAAACGAGTTCAGATAGAGATCCAGTTTTTGGCTGAAATCGCGGGTAATTTCCGCCATCAGTTGGTGGAGGGCTGCACACTCTGCCGCATCCAGAGAGATGGTTTTTCCATCGACCTGGCCGACACGCTCAAAGGTGACCCGTGTTTTATCATCGGGCAATGATGTATGACCGGTCAGGTTTTCCAAAAAAACGTCAATCATGGGGCGAGAGGTGAGCGGCGTCCGATTGAGGCCTTGTGAACCGCTAAATACAATCACCCTCAAGGCTTCAGCATCTACCAGCCCCGCTCGGCCCATAAGCGCCCAATCCTCCTGCATGAGTTCCTTGACGCATGTCCGAATTGTTGGAAAACCTTTAAGGAAAAAGCCTATATCATCACGTAACGATTCAAGACGCGCCCTGACTAAGGACAATGGCACTTTTAATTGTTCAATGGCTTCTGTCGGGGTTTCAAATGCAGTTTCACCGATGGAAAAACGTGAGCTCCAGCGATTATTAATAGCCCCCTCCAGCAGTTCAGGATTTATCAGCAGACGAATATCCGACGCCTGGTCCAGCACAGAGTGTGTAAAGCTGGCGTAATCTTGGGACGTGTAAGAACTTATCTGAGTGGCGGTATTTTTCAGAAAGGAAGTAAGCCCGTTAATGTCATCACTCATTCGTGTGCGTACACTGCTTGCCAAGACGGCAAACAAGTCAATGGCCCGTAAACCAAACTCAATATTCAGTTGCAGGCCTTTAGCCAATCGGGCACGGTCCTTGAAACTTATATAGCGGGTTAACGAGGCCTCAGACAAAGGCAGCTCTTTCAAGGACGTGTCAGATCGCAAGGCTTTAAAACGAGGCAGGTTCTCACGTGTGAAATCGAACCAGTCTCTGTAGAACTTCAGGCCTTGATCCCCCATCACCAGTAAGCTGCGCTCGTGACTGTCGATGAAAAAGCAATACCAACCCGCCAAAGGGATTGGATCACCCTTTACGCCCGCCAAGTGCAGAGTCGCCGAGTTCACGCTGGATGACTCTATGCCCATCGCGCATTCATACACCGCGTTGAAGTCGTTTTCGGTCATTGAACCGACATGCCGGGCTTGCATCAGCGCATCCATAAAGCGATCTCGCAGGGCATGTTTGGTGCACTCATGCAAACTCAGCTCAGGATAGATGGGAGAATCCCAGTACTGGGTAATCGCCGCTTCAAGTTGACTGTCCAGACTGTTAGACACCTGCCCAATAGAACGTAGAAACTCAAGCTCCAGTACTTCACGACTTTTCCCCTTTATGCCCCTGCTATTGGCAGAACGAGAAAACTCATAATCATGTAGACCGGAGAAACTGCCCTTCAAAAAAAATTCAAAAACCAGGTCTGCTACAGGGTTGTGCACCCGGCTCTGGGTTTCTGCGGCATTGGGCTCCAGGGCCCCATTGGCCTGAGCATTAAGTTTTTCGATTACCACTGTTCGAGCAGAAGGCACACCCGACAATAGACCCAAGACATTTTGCAGGTCGATTGTTCGCTCAGACTCAAATAAAGAACTGGTGGTCCCGAATACAGAGCCCGATATCGGTTGTTTTACGACATTAAAATCACCTGCATTCAATAAATGCGGACGTGCATCCATTGGAAGAAAATGCACGACTTGGGCTTTACTGTTGCTCAGGTGTTGACGATAGGTCTCAGTCAGAGACTGCCAACTGGAAAAGGTTTCCAGCCCGTTGACCAACGAGAACAGCACGTAGGTATCCGAGTCTTTAAGCCCTTTGGACAGCGTGAAGGCCCCTCTGAAATACCCTTTGCGAGTGTTGGATGCGCCACGATAAAAAAGAACTTCGCACACATGCATCGGATCAGGCTGACCGGTGCGGCTATCTTCAGTTTGAAGCAGCACTTTATTTAACCAACTGCGTTGATCCGGGCTTAAGGTTCCGGCTAAAAACTGCTCATTCACTTGGGCCAGAAAACGCTCTTTGATCGCATTTTCCGAATAGTAATAGTTTGACGCATCGGTCATAGGTCCGTCCTTGTCAGGAGGGCCTGCCCTGCTGAATAGCAAGGCACAAGCCCCTATGAGTGGGGACAGTACGCGGAACATGGGGGCGACAATGACTACATATTGCTATACCTGCCAGTCGGAGAAAGTGCTGAGGTAATCAGTTAGTGACTGCCTGCGCTAAAGCCATCTGATGCACTTTGAAAGAGGCCGCCAGCAACACCTGACGCTCCAGCGTTCCTTCATCCACTGCGCTCACAATCGCCTCGGCAATGGCATCGAGCCCTGACTCGCTGGACACCAACAACAAATGCGCACCCGCCGCCAGCGAAGCCACGGCCGTATCGGTCAAGGTATTGCCCCGCAAGATGGACACTGCGTCCAGGTCATCTGAAATGATCAGCCCGTCGAACCCCAGCGTGTCACGCAGCAAGGCAATGACCTTGGCCGATGTCGAGGCCGACTGATCCGGGTCAATGGCCGGGAACACCGCCGGGCCTGGCATCACCGCTTGCACACCGGCTCCAATCACTTGTCGGAACACCTGGAGGTTGTCGTCAAGCAACTCCAGCGGGCCGTGCACGGCAGCCAAGGCAATGGCCGGGTCATGCTCAGTGGCGTAGTGACCCGGAAAATGTTTAGCCGTGGCAATGACCCCGGCACGCTGAACCCCACGAATAAAGGCACAGGAAATTCGACTGACCTGCACCGGGTCATCACCCAAATGCCGGTTAAGCAACCAGGGATTGATGCCAGTCACCACATCGACAATCGGCGCGAGGAACATATTGACGCCTAACCGGCGTGCCACAGTGGCCATTTCATAGCAGCGCTGTTCAATAACCTCTGCACTCAGGTCTTTGAGTTGCGCCCTTGAAGGAATAGCCGGAACCAATTGGTGCAGGCGCTCGATGCCACCGAGTTCTTGATCCACCGCGATCAATACCGGCCCACCGGCCAATGCCGCGACGTGTTGAGTGAGGCTGGCCAATTTGGTTTGCGTCTCGGCGTCGCGACGGGCCTGGGTCATGGCCCTGCCGATGTACTCATCCCGTGTTTCGCCCAACAACACCGAGACGCCACCACGGCTTAAATGGCGACGGACAGGCTCATCCAGATTCAAATCGCCGATGGCGGGCAACAATACCGAATACGCAGCCCGCAGCAGTTCACCTGACATTACGACTCCTTAACCGCTGTTTGACGCGCGACCAGCCGCCACGCATGATATCGATCACCTTCGAGCACAAAACCAATCATCAATGCTCGTTTATGCTCAATTTAAACAGGATTCACGGGATGTCAATGCTCACTCATGAGAGTTTCCCCGGAGAGCGGCAAACCCTGATCGCCCAACGGCTGGCGACTCACGGTCGGGTGGTGGCTGGGGAGCTGGCTCAGGAATTTAACGTTTCCGAGCACTCAATCCGTCGAGATCTCGCGGCGCTGGCGCAAGCAGGGCTGTGTAAACGGGTATACGGAGGGGCCATTTCATTGGCGCCTGAGCGACCTGTGAAGGACAGGCAAATGCAACACATCGAGCGTAAAAGCTCGCTGGGCCAGGCGTCAGCGACGCTGATCAAAGCGGGCCAGCACGTGTTTATCGATGGCGGCACCACCAATGCCTGCATAACGAGCGCAATCGATCACAATATTGCAGTTTGCGTCACCACCAATTCGCCCGCCATTGCCCTGCAACTGGACACGCTGCCGTTGGCCGAAGTCATCTTGCTGGGTGGGCGCCTGGACAAAACCTCAGGCAACATCCACGGCCTGAGCGCGATTCAACAATTGGCCCATTTCAATTTTGATCTGTGCTTTTTAGGCGCCTGCGCCATTGATGCCAGCAAGGGCGTGACGGCGTTCAACATGGACGAAGCAGAATTCAAGCGTGCCGTGGTGTCGCGAAGCGGGCAAATTGTGGTGGCCGTGACCAATGAAAAACTGTCCAGCATTGCCCACTACCACGTGGCCGCCTGCGAAGAGTTGAGTGTGCTGGTGGTGGAACATGACGCCCCGGCAGAACGGCTGGAGCCTATTCAAGCCAAGGTCTCGACAGTTGTGGTCGCGAGCTGAGATCCAGAGATCGCGCGGAGCTGCCCCGTCTTCAACGCCGCGCTGTCGCGCAGCAAACAGGCCACTGTAGTCGCTGACGAGGTACGAAGGCTGCGATCGGCCAGCGTGGTTTAACGGGGCCTCTTAGATCAAGATCACAAGTCAGATCAAGATCAAAAGATCGCGAGACAAGCTCGCTCCTTCAGGGCCTTTAGAATCAATAACTTATTCTGTTTTTTGATAAGAGGGGCCGCAGCCTGCGACCTTTATCAATCTATCCGCGCACAGAGAAAATCCACCAGCGCCCGCACCTTGGGCGACGGGTGTTTGCTCGCGGGCCAGAGCACATAAAACACCCCGCGGTGCTCCACATAATTTTCCAGAATCAGTTGCAGGCGGCCATCGGCCAAGGGCTCGCGGATGGCGAATTCCGGCAGATAAGTAACGCCCAATCCTTGCAGCGCAAAACACACGCGGGTTTCGACGTTGTTGCAGATCATCGAGGTGGGCAGTTGCAATTCGGGCTCGCCAGGGGCTTGGCGCAACGCCCATGTTTCGAGCTTGCCGCTATTGGGCCAGCGATAGTGCATGCAGGTGTGCTGCAACAGATCAGCCGGGACCTGTGGCGTACCCCGCAGTGCCAAATAATCGGGCGACGCCACCACCTGCATAGCAAACGAGCCCAGGCGACGGGCCGACAATCTTGAATCGACGGGATTGCCAATGCGCACCACGGCATCAAAACCTTCTTCGATCACGTCAACCCTGCGGTCAGTAAAATCCAGGTCCAGCTCAATCTCGGGGTAGGCGCGCATAAATTCGCCGAGCACCGGCAACACCAGCGAGCTGACCATCGGCAGGCTCACCCGCAGGCGCCCGCGCGGTGCAGCAGAAGCTTGCGACAGTTCCTGCTGGGCGGCTTCGATCTCAGCGAGGATGCGTCGGCTGCGCTCCAGAAACAACGCACCTTCCGCGGTCAACGTCACGCTGCGGGTGCTGCGATGAAAAAGCCGCACACCGAGCTTTTCTTCGAGCCGCGCCACGCTTTTACCGACTGCCGAGGCTGACACCCCCAACAGTCGCCCCGCCGCCACGAAGCTGCGGGTTTCAGCGACCTGAACAAAGACCACGAAGCCATTCAGGCTGTCCATTGCATCCCTCGTCGTTTGATTGCGGACACTAAAGTCCGCACATCAAGGAACTGTATCCAGCTTTTTCTTTAATCTCGACCTTTCTATTGTCAGGCCACGACTTATTAGCCCAGGAGTGACCATGACCGCTTTCACCTATCCCCTGCCCCAAGGCGTTACTTCGGCGCAGCAATCTGAACGTATCCAGGCCGTTGTCCAGGAGGCGCTGGATGACCAACGGCTGTATGCCCGGGCGGGCGTCTCCTACGGCATGGGCGCTTCGAGCATCAGCCTGGAAGAAAACTTGCGCCGCATTGCCAGCGTGCCATTGCTGTTTGAGCCAGGTACTCAATGGCGCTATTCGCTGCCCACCGATGTCCTCGGTGCCTTGGTTGCGCGCATTCAAGGGGTGCCGCTGGACGACGCTATCAAGCAATTGGTGACAGGGCCATTGGGCATGCTCGAAACCGGTTTTACCGCACATGCCCCACAGCGAGTAGCCGCCGCCTACGTCAATGGCCAACCACCGCATCGACTTGGCGAGGGTGAATGTGTGCCAGTGGTTGAAGGCACCGCAGGCATTGATTACAGCCCTGAGCTCATCTTCGATGCGGGCGCTTTCCCTTCAGCAGGCGCTGGCATGTCCGGGCGCTTCGTCAGCGATCTGCGCGATGCGGTCTACGGTGGTCTGGCGGTGCGTCCATGAGCCGCAGCGCAAGCCAGGCTGATACTGAGCGCCTGCCATTGGCCCCGCTGCTGGCACTGGCCATGACCGCTTTTATCATCATCCTCACCGAAGCCTTGCCCGCCGGGCTGCTACCACAAATGGCCGAAGGCCTGGCTGTTTCCGAGGCGTGGGTGGGCCAGACCGTGACGATCTACGCCATCGGCTCGCTGTTGGCAGCCATTCCGTTGACTGCCGCCACGCAGGGCATGCGCCGGCGCCCATTGCTGTTGATCGCGATTGCCGGTTTTGTGGTGGCTAACACCGTGACGACGCTGTCTACCAGTTATGCGCTGACAATGCTGGCGCGCTTTCTTGCAGGCATGTCGGCGGGGTTATTGTGGGCATTGCTGGCGGGTTATGCCGCACGCATGGTGCCGCCCCATCAACAAGGTCGGGCGATTGCAGTAGCAATGGTCGGCACCCCGCTGGCCCTGTCGCTGGGTGTTCCGGCGGGCACGTTCCTGGGGGCGTTGGTGGGTTGGCGTATCTGCTTCGCGATCATGAGCGGGCTGGCCGTACTGCTGATGTTCTGGGTGCGCTTGCAAGTGCCGGATTTTGCCGGGCATACATCAGAAAAGCGCCTGCCGTTGCGTCAGGTATTCCAGTTACCCGGCGTACGCTCGGTGCTGTTGGTGGTGCTGGCTTTTGTCCTGGCGCACAACATTCTCTATACCTACATCGCGCCGTACTTGGGCGCGGCAGGCATGGCCGGGCGTACGGGCTTGGTGCTGTTGGTGTTTGGCTTGACGTCCCTGCTGGGCATTTGGCTTATCGGTGTCTTGATCGATCGTCATCTGCGCATGCTGACACTCACCAGCGTTGCCGTTTTTGCCCTTGCAGCCCTGGCATTGGGCCTTGCAGGCAAGGTGCCGGGCATTGTTTACCTGGCGGTGGGCGCTTGGGGTTTGGCCTTCGGTGGCGCCGCCACCCTGTTTCAAACCGCCATGGCCAAGGCGGCTGCCCCCGCGACAGACGTCGCCCAATCAATGCTGGTAACCGCCTGGAATACCGCCATTGCAGGCGGTGGGATTCTCGGCGGCGTATTGCTGGAGCAACTGGGTGTCAGCGCCTTCGCCCCGGTGGTGCTGGTGCTATTGGTGGCGAGCTTTTGGGTGGTGTTGAAGAGCAGATAACTACCCTGAAAACTGTAGGAGCGAGCTTGTCTCGCGATCTTTTAAAAGATCAAAAGATCGCGAGGCAAGCTCGCTCCTACAGGGCCTTTACAATCAATAAGTTACTTATTAGACAGGGCAATCCACCAATACTTGCAGGGTCTGTTGCGAGCAGCGCTCGACCCGTGCCTTGACGCCGTATACATCGGCAAACAATTGCGGGGTCAGTACATCCTCTGCGGCGCCAAAGCCCATGATTCGCCCGTCACGCAACACCGCAATGGTGTCGGCATAACGCGCCGCAAGGCTGATGTCGTGCATCACGATCACCGCGATCAATTGATGCTGGCGAACCATGTCGCGCACGCATTCCATCACCCGCAGCTGGTAGCTCAGGTCCAGCGCGCTGGTGGGCTCATCCAGCAGCATGACGCTCGGACGACGCGCAATCAGTTGCCCCAGGCTGACCAGTTGCCGCTGCCCGCCCGAGAGCGCATTGAGCATGCGATCCGCCAGGTGTTCAATGCCAATGCGCTGCAAGGCGGCATAGGCCTGTTCCAGGTAATCACCGCCGCTGCCACCGACACGCAAGGCCGCCATGACGCTTTCGATCACACTGAGCCCCAGCCCCGGCGGCAGGTGTTGCGGCATGTAAGTGATGAGTCGCGCTCGCTCCGACACCGACATCGTCGTCAGTTGCCGGTCTTGCAAGCTGACCGTGCCCTGCAAGCGTTCAAGCCCCGCCAGGCCGCGTAGCAACGTGGATTTGCCGGCACCATTGGGCCCGATCAACGCGGTGAGAGTGCCGGGTTGCAGCTCGGGCAATGACGCATCTGCAATCACCACGCGACGGCCATAAGTCACCTGAGCATGGCTGATCACTAAGCCTTGAGCACTCATAGCTGCCGACCCCGCTTGAACACCAGCGCCACAAAAATCGGCACGCCCACCAAAGCGGTGACAATGCCGACCGGCACGATCACCCCCGGCATGATGATTTTGCTGACCACCGAGGACAGTGACAGCAAGAGTGCCCCCACCAGCGCGCTGGCCGGGAATAGAAAGCGCTGGTCTTCACCAATCAAAATGCGCGCAATGTGCGGGCCTACCAGGCCGATAAAGCCAATGGTCCCAACAAAGGCCACCGCCGTCGCCGACAGCAAGCTGATGCGCAGCAGCGAGAAAAACCGCAGCCGACGCACGTCAACACCAAAGCTTTGCGCGCGGTCTTCGCCCATGCGCAACAAGGTCATGCGCGAAGACGCGTGCAGCGAAAACGGCAAGATCAGCGCCAGCACCACAGCGAGAATGCTCAGTTTGTCCCAATTGGCCCGCGCGACGCTGCCCAGGCTCCAGAACACCAATTGTTGCAGCACATCTTCAGTGGCCAGCAACTGCAACAGCGCCACCAGCGCGTTACAGCTGAACACCAGGGCAATGCCGAACAGCACCAGGGTTTCGACCCCTGCCCCCCTTAATCGCGACATGCCATGCAGCAAAAACATCGAGCCACAGGCAAACACGAATGCGGACAACGCGACGATAGAATCGCGGCTCAATAAAGCGCTGCTGACCGGAAAAACAATGATCAGCGAAGCACCCAGCGCAGCCGCCGACGACACACCGAGGGTAAAGGGGCTGGCCAGCGGGTTATTCAGGATGGCCTGCATTTCTGCACCGGCCAGTGACAGCGCGGCGCCTACCAGCACCGCCATCAGCGCGTAGGGCAAGCGCACATTCCAGATGATCACCCGGTCAGTCACGGCCAAGTTTTGTGGGTGCAACAGGCCGTCGACCAAAGCCCCAAGGGTCATCCCCGAGGAGCCGGTCGACAGATCGAGCAACACCGCCGCGACCAACGCAATGCCGATACCCGCCAACAAGCCGACCCGTCGCGCCAGCAGACGCCGGTAGCCGTGGCTGGCAGCGGCCACGGCGGGGTTCAGGTGCGCGGTCATTTCTGCTCACTGATCCAGTATTGGCCTGCCAGTGGCATGCCGAGGAACTGCTGGTTGATTTGCTCCAGCGTGTGCTGCGGGTCAAGGGAGGCGAATTTCTCGGGGTGAATCCACTTGGCCATGGCCTCGATCGCCAGGATGTTGTACGGCGAGTTGTAAAAGTCATGCCACAAGCCATGCACATTGCCTTCGCGAATCGCTCGTAGTTGGGCGAACTCAGGGCGGCTCAACACCTGCTTGAGCGACGCCTGGGCCGTGGCCTGGTCAATGCCTGCGCCCATCATCACGCCCGGCTTTTGATTGCCGGTGAGGATGTAAATGTCCGGATCAGCCTTGAGCGCATATTCAACACTGATATCGCCCAGTGCACCGGGCACGACGCCAGCGGCAATATTGCGCCCGCCCACCAGGTTGATCAGTTCGCCCATGCCGCCTTTGCCCGTGGTATGCCCGGGGTTGGCCCAGACCCCGGCCAGCAGTTCGAGAAACACGCTTGGGCGTTTGCTGTCGTCGATTGCGCCCAAGGTTTCGGTGATGTGGTCAATGTGCTGCTGGTAGAAATCCAGGAAGGCATTAGCTTCAGTTTCACGTCCCAACGCCTTACCCAGTGCGGTCATGCTGTCATGGGTGCCCTGAACCGGGTTGACCCGAAAGTCGACAAACAACACCGGGATGCCAGCTTTTTCGAGGATATCGGCTACCGGGCTGTGCTCGGTCGGGCCATGCCCGGAGATGCTGAACACCGCCAGGTCCGGCTTCAGCGAGAGGATTTCCTCGGCGCTGACGCTCTGCTCCGAGGCCTGGCCAATCAGCGGAATGTCTTTGACCTCTGGAAACTTCGCCACGTAAGCGGCGTAGGTATTGGGGTCAAGTTTGCGCAGGTCGTTCTGCCAGCCCACGACACGCTTAAAAGGCTGATCGCGGTCAAGAATGGCCAGCGTCGAAATCAATCGACCCTCGCCCAGCACCACCCGCTGCACATGTTCCGGCACGTCGACCACCCGACCCAGCACGTCGGTGACGTCTTTAGCCCAGGCCGACGACACCATGCCGAACCCGCCAACGATTAACACCACCAGCAATGACCACACGCGTGTAAACGATTTG
The DNA here is from genome assembly GCF_009600165.1 of Pseudomonas sp. FSL R10-0399. Lineage (NCBI taxonomy): Bacteria > Pseudomonadati > Pseudomonadota > Gammaproteobacteria > Pseudomonadales > Pseudomonadaceae > Pseudomonas > Pseudomonas sp. FSL R10-0399. Next base: position 15,248 of record NZ_WIWK01000050.1, on the reverse strand, counting down.
GACACGATTAATCTCCCACTAAATGAAGGGCTCACACGTCGCTCCAGCGACGCAAGAGGTTGTGGTACACGCCGCTGAGTTGCAGCAGCGACTCGTCATCGGCCTGTTGTGCGTTCAGGCGCTGAATGGCTACATCCATGTCGAGCAACAGGCTTCGCTGGCTGTCTTCGCGGACCAGGCTTTCGATCCAGAAAAATGCGGCCACCCGCTCGCCGCGGGTGACGGGATTGACCTTGTGCACGCTGGTGCCGGGGTACAGCACCAGATGCCCGGCCGGTAACTTGACGCTGCGCTCGCCAAAGGTGTCGCGGATGACCAGTTCGCCGCCGTCGTAGGTCTGCGGGTCGGTCAAAAACAAGGTGGCGGACAGGTCGGTGCGTACTCGTTCGCGCACACCTTTGATACCGCGAATGGCGTTGTCGATATGAAAGCCGAACGCCTCACCGCCGCTGTAACGATTGAACAAGGGCGGATAGATCCGCTTGGGCAGCGCCGCCGACATAAACAGCGCGTTCTCGGACAACCGCGCGAGGATGCGCTGGCCAAACAACACACCCAACGCAGATTCCTCGTTCAATTGGCGGTTGAACTTGTCACGGGCCGAGCGCTGCCCGGCCGTGACTTTGCCATCGACCCACGGTTCAGCGAGCAGCCGCGTGCGCATCTCGTCCACTTCGTCGGCGGTAAAGACGTCGGAAATCTCGATCAACATGCGCGACTCCCGCGCCCGGCAGGCTTAAAAGTCATAGTCGATGCTGGCGGTCAGCGTGCGCCCGGCACCCGGTACGCCATACAACTGGAAACCATCCAGGGAGGCGCCGATACGGCTGAAATAAAAGGTGTTGAACAGGTTGTCGACGTTGAGGTTGACCGTGGTCTGGCGGTTGACCTTGTACTGCGCCGCTACGTAGTGCACCCAGTAGCCTGGCGCCTTTTCTTTGTCGCGGGTATAGATCGGCAGCACCCCGGACGGGCCGTCAGCGTTGCTGCTGTTATTGTTCAGCCCGCCCACGTATTTGTTGTCGGTGTAACGGCGACGCCCGACATAGTTGGCACCGTAGCTGAAGCTCAGATCATCGGTGAAGGCATAGGTGGTCCAGAGATTGGCGGTCAGGTCGGGAACGTTCTTGGCCTCTTCACCTTTGTTGACGCCCTTGGTCTGATCGCTTTTAAGCGCCGAGAAACCGCTGTAAGCCGTCCAGCGCTCGGTAATGTTGCCTTGCAGGCCCAACTCGACGCCGTCGACCCGTTTGGCCGGCAGTGCGCGCACCGGCGAAGCATCGCCTTCGGTGTATTCCCAGGAGTTTTCCAGCTCGGTACGGAAAATCGCCGCCGTCACGCTGATGCCTTTATCCAGCAAGTCCCACTTGGTGCCGAGTTCATAGGTTTTCGATTGGGCGGGCTTGTAGCTGCTGGTGCTCGCCGCGCCATAGATCTGGTTGTTGGTCGAGGCCCCCACCGCCGAAGGCTGCGCCGATTGGCTGTATGACGCGTAAATAGTGCCGTTTGGCCGGGGTTTGAACACCACACCGGCACGGCCGCTCCAGGCGCCCGAGGTGTCTTTGATATTCGCCTGGCCGCTCTGGGTGGTTTCAGCGGTCCAGTGGTCGTAGCGCAGTGAGCCCATCACTTGCCACCACTGATTGAGGGTCAGGGTGTCGGCCGCGTACAACCCGGCGTTGTCGATACTGGAGCGCGGTTCGTTAAAGCCTTTAGTGGTGTAAACCGTATCAAAGCTGTGTTGCGGGTCGCCCATGTCGAACGTCATGTTCGCCGCCGGGACCTTGGCGTTGCGGTGGAGGCCGCCGTAGGTTTCGTGGTAGAGATCCAGGCCGGTCACAGCCTTATGGCTGATGGAGCCGGTGTCGAAGGCAAAGCTGAGGTCGGTCTGGTTGTCGAGGATGGTGTAGCGCTTGGACAGGCCGAAATCGCTGCCGCGCAACACACCGTTGGCGGTGCTGCCGTTGTTGGTGTAATCGGTGTACACCTTGACCCCGTTGACCGTCGACACAGGGCCCACGCCGACATAACCCAGGGTGGCGCAACGCGTGCCGGTGCAGGTCTTGGAACCATCCGGGTTAGCGGAGAAAAACCGTGCCGGGGACAAGACCGCAAAGTTGTCAGTCTGCTGCCAGCGCACCTGGTTGGTCAGCAAGGCGCCGTTGTCAAAGTCATGTTCCAGCTTCCCGGTCAGCGAGGTGGTCTCGGTCTGCTGGGTGTACAAACTGGAGTCGCCGTACCAATTGTTGCGCTTCACGCCAGGCATGCGTTTGCCATCGGTGCCGCGCAAAATCGGCAAGCCGCCGTCAGGGGTGTTGTCGTCCTTTTGATAGAAAAAATCGAGGTAAGCACGGGTCGGTGTCGACAAGCCCAAGGCCAGAGAGGTCGCGATGCCCCAGCGGTCGTAATCGACGTCATCACGGTCGGCCACCTGGCTTTCATGCTTCATCAGGTTGATGCGCACGGCGCTGGTGTCGGTCAGTTCCTGGTTGATGTCGGCGGTCACCCGACGGTAACCGTCGGTGCCGACACCGGCAGAGATACGGTTGGCATCGCCCAAATGGGCTTCCTTGCTCACCAGGTTGACGCTGCCGCCCACCGCCGAAATGCCTGACTCAATCGCGCCGGTACCTTTGAAGACTTCAGCCTGTTGCAGGTTAAAGGTGTCATTGCGACTCGACATGCCCGCATCGCGCACGCCATCGACTGTCAGGCTTTGCTCGGACGAAAACCCGCGTATAGAAAACAGGTCGCCCCAGCCCAGGTTGCCCTCCCCTGACATAAAGGTGATGCCCGGTACGTTGCGCAGAATGTCTTGCAGGCTCTGCGCATTCTGCTCCTTGAGCACTTGTTGGGGCACGATGGTGATACTTTGCGGGGCGTCCAGCAGCGGTGTCATGACTTTGCGCGAGGACACTTCGTCCACCTTGAACGGTGAATCGTAGCTACCCTGAACGCTCAAGGCAGGCAAGGTCAGGGCAGCGTCAGCTTGCTCGGCAGCACGGGTTGGCACGCTGAAGACTCCGAGCGCCATCACTCCGATAAAGGGCGCCAGCGTCCCGTTCAAGGCATAAGGGGTATTGCGAACAACAGCCGCATCGGGTGACGATGGCATCGGACCTTCCTTAATTACAATGACTCGCATTTAGATTCGCCATTCTAAAGAGGGTCATTGCCGGCAATTGTTCGACTTTGTATTGGCGGCGCATGAAAATCGCCGCCACAACATTTCATTACATTTCGCTGGCCTCGCCATCGCAAAATCCGCTATTGCACATCTTTCCCAAGGCCCAGACGAGTTCACATGTCCAAGCTAGATCACGTATTAATCGTCGATGACGACCCCGAAATCCGCCAACTGCTGGCCGAGTACCTGCGCGATGCCGGCTATCAGACGTCAACGGCTTGTGACGGCAAGGAGATGCATCGCCGCCTGGAGATGAACGTCATTGACCTGATCGTGCTCGACCTGATGCTGCCCGGCGAAGACGGCCTCAGCCTGTGCCGCACGTTACGGGTGACCTCCAATATTCCGGTGATCATGCTCACCGCACGCGGCAGCCTGATCGACCGGATCGTCGGCCTGGAGATTGGCGCGGATGATTACCTGCCCAAACCGTTCGATCCGCGAGAATTGCTGGTGCGAATCAAGGTGGTCTTGCGCCGGGCGCAGAGTTTTCCGGAGCGGGCACGGGTCGACGAAGCGCCCTATGTGAACTTCGACGGCTGGCGCCTCGACACCCGCGCGCGGCAAGTGCTGTCCCCCGAAGGGCTGGTGATCAGCCTCGGCAATTCTGACTACCGCGTGCTGCGCTTATTGTTACAGCACCCTAACCGCCCGCTGAGCCGGGATTTTTTGCTTAATCATGTGTTTGAGAAAGACAGCACGCCTTTCGACCGCTCGATTGATGTGTGCGTCAGCCGCCTGCGTCAGCAACTGACACCCGAGCTGATCAAAACCGTGCGCAACGAAGGCTACATGCTGACCTCAAGCAAGGTGACCCACGAATCATGAAGCTGATACCACGCACCCTCTATGGGCGACTGGTGATCATTCTGGTGGCCGGTATGCTCGGCGCCCAGGTGGCCACCAGCAGCATCTGGTATGACGTGCGTCACAGCCAGGTGCTGGAAATCCCGACGCGGCTGATTGCCAGCCGCCTGGCCGATATCGTGCGGGTGTCAGCGTCCAGCCCCGAGAACACCGCCCTGTTGCTGAGTACATTGAATACACCGGATTTTCAGTTGACCGAGCGCGATGCTCCTCTCCCCGCCAGCTCGCGGCTGTCGACTCAAGATCAAGCAACTGAAGACCTGCTGAAAAATCTGATCAATGAAAAAACCGGCACCCGCACACCGCTGCGCTTACTCAACTTGACCCTGATCGATCAACAGGGCCAAAAAGCCGGGATCAACAGCTTGTTCGGCTCTAGCCCGGTCGCGGGCCAATACGCCCTTGAGTTGCAACTGCCCGACGGGCGCTGGCTGCAGGTGCAGGCCAAAGAAGACCAAGGCTGGACTAGCCTGTCCCCTGCCGATGTGATGCTCGACTACTTTTGGCGTATCTACCTGGTGCGCATCATCGTGCTGGTGATCATCGCCCTGTTTGCCGTGCGCCTGGCCATTCGGCCTTTAAACCAACTGGCTCAGGCCGCCCAGGCGCTGGGCAACGATATCCGCCGCAAGCCACTGGAAGTCGAAGGGCCGGTGGAAGTCCGCCGCGCCGCCGAGGCTTTCAATCTTATGCAACAGCGTCTGCTGCACAGCCTGGCCGAACGCACACGTTTTTTGGCGGCGGTGTCCCATGACCTGCGCTCGCCAATCACCCGCCTGCGCCTGCGCACCGAAATGCTTGATGACGAGCAACAAAAGCAGCGTTTTCGCAAAGACCTGACCGACATGGAGGGGTTGGTGTCGACCACGCTGGAGTTTGTCAGCAGTGGTGAAATCAACGAAGCCCGGCAGAACATCGACATCAACGCCTTGTTGCAGAGCTTGCAGGCTGACCTGCAAGACATTGGCGAGCACATCACCCTGACAGGCCGCGCCAAACACCCGGTGTCGGGTTATGCCCGCAGCCTCAAGCGGTGTGTGCAAAACCTGCTGGAAAATGCCGTGCGCTACGCCCGTGACGTGCAGGTGATCGTCGATGAGCAACCTGAGCAATTAGTCATTACCGTGCGCGACAGCGGCCCAGGTATTGCGCCCGAGCAACTGACTCAAGTGCTGGAGCCCTTTTATCGCCTCGACACTTCGCGCAACAGCAGCACCGGCGGCTACGGCCTGGGTTTGAGCATTGCCCAGACCGTAGCAACGGCCCATGGCGGCACGTTGGTGCTGCGTAACCGCCCCGAAGGCGGGCTGGATGCCGTATTGACGTTAAAGATCTGTAGTCGCTGACGAGCGGAGCGAGGCTGCGATCGAGGACGCAGTCGTCGTAAATGCGGGCAATGCGGTGTCTCAGGCATACCCTGTCATGGGATTTTACGGCTGCTGCGCAACCGATCGCAGCCTCGCTTCGTTCCTCAGCGACTACAAGCCACAGACGGCAGGCAGTTGTTCGTGTAATCGAGCAAACTGCTTGCTAATGGATTTCACCAACGCAGCATCTGCCACCGGGTCCAGCCCAGGATAAGCTTTGCCGTTGTAGGGGCCGCTGTAGGTCAGTACGTCTTCAATGTTCCCCGACGCTTCATACACGCTGCGGATCAACTGGCTTTCCGGGTCTTTGCTGTCGGCGCAATACACTGCGTAATGCAACGCCAGTGCGCTGCCAAACTCCAGGGCGCTGCTGTCAATGCCGTGCTTTCTGGCCAGATCAATGCTGCGAAAAATACGTTCGTTGCGCTGCAGTTTACGTAACGGATCACGCCCGACGCGGGCACACGGGTCTTTGAACGAGGTGTTGCAGCGCTCCAAAAAGGTTTTCGAAAAATCTGCCACCGCCTCGGCCATCTGCGGGTATTCAGCCACCAGTGCCGGGCCAACCTCTTGGTGAATCAAACGCTCAGCCAGAGCGCTGACCCGCGCATCGCCCATGCCCTGCCCCAACACGTTGTAACCCAGCACACTGGCGTACCAGGCAATGATCGCGTGCGGGCCGTTCCACAGCAGGTTTTTCATGACCTGGGTCTGGCTGATGTCTTCCACGGTTTTGACCTGACGCAAACGCTCCAGCAGATTACTGCTGCGCTCTGCGTACAGCGGCATGTCCGACTCGCTGTTAAACAAAATCAGGTGCAACTGGCTGAGGGCGTTGCTCGACTGGGCAAAGGGCCGAAAACGTGCGATCAAACGCTCGTACTCTGGCGCAGGCACTTTAGGCGAAGTTTTACGGGGCAATGGCTGCTCATCCAGGCTGTTCTGGAAAATCTTCGACTTGATGCGCAACTGCCGCACCAGTGCGTCGTTGGAAATCTTCGAGACGATGCGACTGACCACCGTTTCTGCAAAATGGGTGTTATCAAGAATTTTTTGCGCAATCTCCGGCGACACTAGCTGAGCCAGCTGGGTTTTCACGTGACGCCTTACAAAATCGGCCCCGCCCACTTTATTCAATACCGTCAAAATCGTCAGTTCACGCCCGCGTCGCTCGTAGCGGCGGATCAATCCCTTGGCAATCACGTGCGCCTGATTGCGAATGGCCGTTTCGGGCAGGCTCAGCCCGATGATTTCCGCCACGTCGTACATGCGGATCACAGCTTCGGCGTCGTCCAGGTCGATCATGGTCAGGTTATCGATGGTCTGGTCGAATGACGTCGCGCCATAGCGCACGCTGTAGCGGCCAAATGCCTGGATGGTGTCGCGCAACATCCGCGAGCGGGTCGCGGCAATGATTTCACACGGCCGGGTATAGCCATCCCAGTGAGAGAAAATCTGCGTCAGGTAGCCGCCGCCCATGGCGCCAAAACCATGAATCCCGACGCTGAACTGGTTGAACGCCTGCGGGAAGCTCTCGGTCAGCTCCGGCGTGCCCAGGTCGGGCATGCAGTCGTTCAAGTCAGCCAAAAACTCGTGCATGTTCTGATAAGCCTTCAAAGCGCCGGCCTTGACCTCGGGCGCGGGGGCTTTGATGTCTTCGATGAGAATCGGCTGGCCTTCGGCGCGGATCGCCGAAAGCAAACCATTTTCGGAGTCTTCGAGCATCAGGCAATGCGGCGCCAGGCAATTCAGCGCACTGGCTGCGGTCAGGAAAATCTCTGGATGTGGCTTGCCTTGGGTCACTTCGTCACCGCACACCGTGACATCGAAATACTTCAGGACATTAGCGTTGATCAGGTATTCCTCGGCAATCGCACGCCGACTGGAGGTGGCAACGGCCATGGTCAGGCCGTATTTGCGCAGGCGTTCCAGAACTTCGAGCAAGCCATCCTTGATCGGTACGCCATGGTCACGCACATAGGCCAGTTCCAGCTCATCCGCGCGCTTGCGCACTTGGGCATAGGGGAAGTCTTCGCCATGATTGGCCTTGGCCAGCGCTTCGGCCTTTTTCGCGCTCAAGCCTAATGACCCAATAAGAGTTTCTTCACTCAGCGGCGTGCCGTGAAGCTCAACGGCAGCTTGCTTGAGGGTTTTGAAACGCAGGCGTTCGGTGTCAAACATGGTGCCATCCATATCAAAGATGGCGCTCAAGATTCTCTTGCCCTGGAAATAGATCATGGGGGTGTCGTTCCTTGTACTGCGAGCGCTTGGCCGCCTGTTTCTGGATGGCCAGCAAAGCGCTGATGGAGACCTGAAACCACTGTCCAGTAGACGCAGCAGGTCAACAATGAAAGGTTCAGATAAAAAGCCGGGCAGCCGTACTCGCCGTTAAAAACGTGCGGTAAACGCGCCGGTTGGGCGAACGATCAGAAAAAATCAGGCGGAGGGATGTAACAGTGGCGCCAGTTGGCGCTGCTACCTGAAAAGCAGGGTTTGAGGTGGGGTAAAGCGAGGTTTGCCAGGAGGCGGGAGATACACCCTGCGGTTGCGCGAACGCAGCCTTTTAGATGAGGCCCACATTGCGCAATCAGGGTGGCGAAATGTGAGCCGAACTGGCGATGGATACGTGTGCTTCCGTCCATAAGTGTTTGTCATTTCCTGTAAAACTATTGAATACCTTTTTAGCTATAACGCAGGTAAGCGCTCTAAATCAAGGTTTGATACGCAGATAAACCCGCCGTAGTCGCTGCCGCAGGCTGCGATCTTTTGATTTTTGCCCGCAATATCGCAGCCTGCGGCAGCGACTACAAACTGCTTAATCGCTCTATCAGCACCCGATTGAACCCCGCCGGATCTTCCATTTGTGGTGCATGGCCCATGCCGGGGAACTCGACGAGTTGCGCGCCAGGGATCAGCTTGGCCGCTTGCTTGCCCAAGACCTTGTAATGCCCGATTCTGGCCTTGACCTCGGGCGGTGCAATATCACTGCCGATGGCTGTGGTGTCGGCATCACCGATCAGCAACAACGTCGGCACTTTCAGGTTGGGCAATTCATAGAACACCGGCTGGGTAAAGATCATGTCGTAGATCAACGCCGAGTTCCACGCTACCCGCTTGTGCCCCGGCCCTTTGTTCAAGCCGGCCAGCATATCGACCCAGCGGTCGTACTCAGGCTTCCACTGCCCTGCATAGTAGGTGTTCTGTTCGTAGGTACGAATCCCTTTGGCATCCAGCTTCAATTCGCGCTCGTACCATTGGTCAACGCTGCGCCATGGCACGCCCAGGGCCTTCCAGTCTTCCAGACCGATGGGGTTGACCAGCACCAGCTTCTCGGTCTGCGGCGCGTACATCAGCGCGTAACGCGTGGCGAGCATACCGCCGGTGGAGTGGCCGATCACATCGGCTTTGTCGATGCCAAGGCTGGTCAGTAAAGCATGGGTGTTGGCTGACAACTGTTGAAAACTGTACTGGTAGTCTGCCGGTTTAGTTGAGCTGCAAAAACCAATCTGGTCCGGCGCCACCACCCGATAACCCGCATCGCTCAAGGCTTTGATGCTGTCACCCCAGGTCGCCGCGCAGAAGTTTTTGCCATGCAGCAACACGGCCGTGTGGCCATTGGCGGTGCCGGTCGGCGCTACATCCATATAGCCCATCTGTAGCGCTTGGCCCTGAGAGTGGAAGGCAAAGTGATGCAGCGGGTACGGGTATTGAAAACCTTGCAACTCCTCACCGTAGCTTGGCGTCGAGGGTTCGGACGCCGCATTGGCCATTAACGGTAAAGCGCAGGCGACCAACAGACACATGGATGAGCGCTTGATAAATGACATAGCTGTTCCTCAAAAGGCTGGGGCCAGACGCAGTACTGGAAAAAGCACACTGTCTTTTTCAACGGTCCTGGAGCGTCACACCAGACGATTAACCCAGGGTTAATGCCTCGCTTGGCTTTTTGTTCGCGCCATTATGTCAGGCAAGCAAAACGCCTTTATCTGTAACAAGAAGCGATATCTCCTAGCCTGCAAAGGGCCCGGTCTGGCTGCCTGCACCTGAGTGCCTTGATAGCTTCGAGGTGGCCAAAGGATCGTCCATTTGGCCCTAAGGAGTAGCCTTGCTATGCCCGATTCTCTCCCTCTGCTGCATTCGTTAATCGATTCTTCAGCGCCACCCGCCGATGGCAGGCTTGACTTCAAACAGACCATGACAGTGCTCAATCTGCACTCCGTCTTCGACATCATTCGCTTATCCAGAACCGAATTTATCGAGCAAGTGGCCCGACACTGCGATGACGATGCCGGCCAGGCCTATGACAACGCCTGCGGGTACGCCGCGCAGTTGGAGTTCCTGCACCGGGAGCAAGCGTCGCTCGGTGATGACGAGACCCGGCACAAACGCAGCCCGGACAGTGAAACCGATGCAGACCCTACCTATGCGGCCTTGTTTAAAGAGAACTGGAGTGCATTTTGCGAGGCATCATCAATCGCTGCGCTCGATTCGCCTGCGGCCTACTTGCGAGCCTTACACCTGTTTGCTGAACAGGTCGAGAAAACCGGTAAAGGCACCCGCGAGCGCATTACCCTTGCGATACGACGCCCTACACTAAAAGACATGGTAATAGACAACTCTAGCGTCTACAGGCAACTGCCTCTGCTGACCATCGTCAATGAAACCTTGACCGAACACTTGCAAATCCACCTGACCCAGAACTCCGGTATATACAAGAGCAAATCGGTGAATGAGGTGTTGGCAGGTACGCGCTACCCCTTTGATCTGCCCTTTGACCTTGCGCACCAACAATGCCTGCTGGGCTTGAGCGGTAACAAGCCCGGGCTGGGAGAACTAAATTATCGATTGAGCTTGAGTTTGCCGCTCGGTCAATTGCAATCAAACGCTTATGGAAAGGTCTACCAAGAGGCCTACGAGGCCCAGCGACTCCTTTCAGGGTTAAGTCCAGAACAACAGACCTTGTTAACCGAGCCGTTTTGGTCGGTGAGTAAATCCGATTTCAAGGCCCACTATGACAGTGATGAAGCAGCCCTGAACAAACTTGCTCATTTCATGCAGCAAACCGGGCTGACATCGGCACAGATGGATGAACTGCTCGCGCGAGGCAAGTACCGGCCCCGGCCCTCTAAAAATATACTGCCTGCACAGATGGCCAGTCTTTATGGCGCTTACTTCGTCAATGGCACAGAAAACGATTCAAGCACACGGTTAGATCTTAAAACCAATGATAACGGTCAGGTTGAGCTGCTGAACACCACTGCCGAGAAATTTGATCGTTTGCAACGCATGATCCGCTTGAAGCGCTGGTTAGAAGTACCTTACATACAACTGGATACCCTGATTCTCAGCGCTAGGCGTTGTGAAGACAGCCCGCTCCCAACCTTTGCTATTAATGACAACACCCTGCGTGTACTAGGCGTCTACCGCTACTTGAATCGTCGATACGGCCTGCAGGCTGAAGAGTTCTCAGCATTGCTCTACCACCTGCCTGTCCATGCGGTGGGAAACAGTGATTCACTGTTCGATCGAGTTTTCAACAGAGGGGCATTAAACGAACAGTCTCTGCAACTCGATGACAGCACTCTGAACCTGAACGCAACCGACATCGCCACACAAACCACCCTATATCAGATTTGTGCAGCACTTGGCCTTAGTAATACGAATGAGTCGCTAGGTTTTGTGGCCAAACGTACCCAACAGATTAGCGGCCATCTTAAAAAAGACTTAACAACGCTTTCTGCTTTTTACCGACAAGCGCGGATTGCCAGCCTGTTCGGGCTTTCAGTTATGGAGTGCGCTTATCTCGCTGAAATGCTGGGTACTGCAAACTCTTCTGAACACTGGGTCAAACCCAGCTTACGCTTTTCAGGTTCGAATTTGCCAGCGGACTTTCTCGATGTACTTATGCAAATGGACTGGGCAGTCAATTGGCTGAAGAGTAATGGCAGCACAGTACAGCAATTGCGCCATCAACTATTTCTGAGTGAGAAACCGCAGAACTCTGCTATCACCCAACAGTTAGAACAGCTCAATCAATTAATTGATAACTTCAAGAAAAACATATTCAACCTAGAAGAGATTGAAGCACTAACCTTGCCCAAGCTTAAGAGCAAGGCCAAGGCTACGGCCAACCCCAAGTTACCGTCCGCATCGCAAACCTGGCGCAGTTTGATTGCCCAACAGTTACTGCAACACTCCGACCTGAAGGCTCTTGAGCAAGGCGTATTGCATGTTATCTCTAGTCATATAGAGCTCACTACTGATACCCACACCGCCCAACAACAAAAAGATATAACTATCAAAACACTTAAGCCCCTTCTGTCGTCAGCCTATAAGCGCATTCAACCAGTTACCGAACACATTATGAGGGTGTTCAAGGACTCTTCACACCTGCCTGACTCGAGCGATTTACTCAAGCTTCGGCTTAAACATGTTGCTCGCCAATTCGTAAACGCACTCGCAAAGCCACGATCAGACTACGAACTCAAAAACCTGCTGTTAATGATCCCCGATGCAGAAAGCGCCTTGCAGTTGCCTCTGACGCGAGAGGCCTTGAACATATTTTTACTGAAGCCGCATTGGCTGGACAACCATAACGGTCCTCATTCAATGCTTAAATTGACCCTTAATACCCTGTATCTGTTTCAGCAATTCAATCACTGCATCACCACCTACGCAGTGACGCAAGACGTCCTGTTTAGTTACTTCGCGGTCTCAAACCCCGAACCCGAGAAAAGTGATGCGGCCGTGCTGGCCGAAAACTGCAATACATTGCTGGGGGCGATTCTCAATTGGGACCCCAAGGAAATTGAAGGTTTGGTCAATCGCTTGCCAGCAAAGCGTGTGCGTTCGATGCAGGAACTGGAGTGGCTGATGCGCGGGCATGACATCGCCACTATCACCGGGCTTTCCAGCAAATTGCTGCTGACAGCCACCGATTTAAACGCGCACATATCCCACCCTGATTGGCAACTGGTCGGCAAAGCCGTCTTCGCGGCGCAAAAACAATAACGTTTTCTTTCCGAATAACTCAAGGAACGGCCATGCCTCACACTCTCGATCAGCAACTCAATGAAAAACTGCGAACAGCACAACTTGCGCTTTATTTAACTCATGCAGTGTCCCAAGACACAGTTGTCAAACGACTTGGATTGGCACAAACACTCAAGACAGCTGAAGACCTTTACACCCATTGGTTACTGGATGTGCTTGTCAGTCAGGCTGTCCCCACCAGCCGGGTCGCTTGCGCCATTGCCAGCCTACAGCAATACGTCAATGGTATTTCACTGGGACTGGAGCCCGGCTATGACGTCGAGGGCATGTCGTCAGACCAACTTGCAACCTGGCAGAATACACTGCAAAACTACTCAATCTGGCATGCCAACCAGCAACTACGATATTTTCCTTCTACTTTCCTAAACCCGGAATTGCGCAATAACAAGACCGACAATTTCCAGAAAACTGAAAACGACATCAATCAAAATAGAATTCAATCCAGCACTGTTTTTTCTGCGGTACAAAGTTTTCTGGGGCGATTCGAAGACATTGCCAACCTGACAACGCTTAATGGTTACATTAACGGCCACATCGACAATATGGCCAATAGCACGTACTACTTCGTGGGAAAATCAAGATCAGAAAATACCTACTATTGGCGTTCATTGGACATGGCCAAACGAGCCACAGCCCCGTTCAGCGATAGCAGCAGCACTTCAAAACTGGATACACCCGAGCCCTCTGCTTGGACGGACTGGGAGAAAATCCCCTTACCCACGTCAGAAAACATTCCGGACCGAAGTGTACGACCCGTTTATTTCAACAATCGACTATTCATTATTTGGGCTCAAATAACAAAACCCACCTCATCATTTGGCGGGCCATCTCAGCTTTCTGAAACCACAGATATCCAGACCTCGGAACAGTTCAAAGTCCGATCCGAATCTAATCTAAGAATGCGTTATTCAAAAGTCAGTCTTAACTTCATACATCGAAAACCCGACGGTAGCTGGAGCACACCGAAAGTCTGCATTGATGAATACAATCACACAACACCAAGCACCGAGAATATCAATAGCGCCACTACCACCATCGCCACAGTAGACAGGTCAACCACCCCTCATTCTCTGTTTCTGGGAATACACATTGAAGGTGGTGGGAATACAAAAAGTGAAGCCACTTCAGATCTGACGCAAGGATTTTATCAGGCCATCAGGCTCGATCTGCAATTTGGCATTCGACACCTTTATTCTGCTGGAGCATCACATGACTTTAGTGCTTTTTCAAAATACGGCAATCCATCCGAACGGTACGCAGCAATCTTTGCAATTCATAACAAATTCAACTTCAATTTTCACGGACCACTCAGCAAAATTATTAAAGTCGAACATTTCAAAAACAGCACCCCTAACCCCAAGTCAGCCTCATGGAACTATGAAGACAAACAAGATCACATTAAAGACTTTTCAGAGGACAGCGAGCTGCAGCTCAACATTACTACCAACTCACTTGAAATCACTTCTACACTCACTAAAGATTTCCCTCAACATCAAAAACTCTTATTTGATTTCAGTAATGATCAAGATGAAATACGGCTTGAGCTGATCACAATTTTTAGCTCAACAGATCAACAAGAAAAAACCTTACACTCAGGCTCCTCAATTACATCCACTCAGCAAGAATTAGCCGGCCAGCATTTACTTAATATTGCAATTACCAACACGAGGACCCGCCAGACATTTTCTGGCTTCATCACCCCCCCCTCTAAATCGCAAGAGTTTAAGATTGAGAGTAGAGATATCACACTGGATTTGAGCAACTGGACGATAGACCAAGACATATTCAAACAATTATTTATTTCCATTAACGATTCGTATTCGATCAGTATTGAGGTTCAATTCCAGAACGAAGAAAAAACCACAAAACATTTTAACTTGGAAAGCGGAAAACTCAATTCATTCTATCGTACCTACAAACACATCATCATGAGGCTATTGGACACAGAGGTGCCTACTCCACCAAAAATAACTCGTGAAACTACGCTAATTTTGGGTGAAAACCATCGTCATTCACGCCACTACCTGAAAGGCACTTCACTGGAGCTAAAGTCTGGACACTCGATTAGCGCTCAAGTGCAACCCAACGCTCCATCACCACGCCCCAACAATGAGAACGACGAACAAATATTGACACAGCCCGAGCAGAACGGATTTACCCTTCTGCATGGTGTCATTATCCTTGAGGTCAAACTCAGAGACTCCGAACCTTATATACTGGGTTATGCACTAAAGGCGCTGACAACAACGCCAAATAAAGAAACTAAACTCATTATCCCGCTGGCTCCGAGACTCACTCGCATTACGTCAAACAACAATAGCCCTACCGAATTCATAGACTTTAGCGGCTCAAACATTAAATACAGTGATCCTCCACACAGAGGCGTACACCGCCAGCCTATTCGAATGAACACAGGTTTTGCCAAAACGCTTACAGAAGCGGCCAGCATCAGCCTAGAAACTCTCTTTTCACTCCCCTCCCACGCATGGCGCGAAGCGCCGCTGACAGTATATGACAATGACATGTTACTGAACTTTCATGGTGCTTATGGCAAGTACTACTGGGAGCTTTTTTTGTACCTGCCTTGGCTAGTTGCGTATCGCTTGAATATGGAACAACGCTATGCCGAGGCTCAAGAATGGCTGCATTATCTTTTTAACCCGGGTAGCAAAACTGACCCTAAGGATAAAAAATCCAGCCTGAATTCATAGAATAAGCGCAACGCTTGAAACGAGAGGCAGAGAGCCAGCCACCGGTAGAATCCAGGCTCTCAC